>CAYUYI010000207.1:0-4556 GCA_964448995.1 uncultured Propionivibrio sp.
CCGAGCAGAAGGAAATCCTCAAGATCGTCCGCCGCCTGGCCGACGAAGGCCAGATCGTACTGGGCGGCGCAGGCGGCGAGGAAATGATCTGAGCGAGAGACCGTCATGACTGGTTTCATCCCGAAGGAGAAGCTCACCGCCTACCAGCGCTGGGAAGTCGCCGCGTTCGACGAGGCGGAGCAGGCCGCGCGACAAGCCGCCAAGGAAGCGGCGGCGCGCGCCGAATTGCCTGCGCAAGTGGTCGCCGAACCGGAGCCTGTGGTTTTGCCGACCGCCGCCGACATCGAGCGCATGCATGCTGAAGCACACGAACAAGGCTATACCGCCGGCTACGAAGAGGGCATTGCGGAAGCCAGGCAAATCGCCGAGCGACTCGATGCGATGATGTCCGACCTGCAGCAATCACTCGACCAAATCGATCAGGCGATCGCCGAGCAACTCCTGGCAACCGCGGTAGGCATCGCACAGCAGGTCGTGCGTCAGAGCCTGCATATCAAGCCCGAGCTATTGCTGCCGGTGGTGCGTGAAGCAATCACCACGCTACATCCGCATCCGGGACATCCGCTGCTTTTCCTCCATCCGGACGACGCCCAACTGGTCCGGAACCAATTGGGCGAGCAACTGGCACATAACAACTGGCGCATCATCGAAGACAGCAGCCTGTCGCCTGGCGGATGCCGGGTCGAGCACGGCGCCAGCGAGGTCGATGCAACGCTTGAAACGCGCTGGCGCCGAGTCATCGAGTCGATCGGCATCTCGCAGGAATGGCTGGCAGACAAGCCTTGATGCCGCGACATGGATAACCAGGCCGAATCCCGCCTCTCGAAGTGGAACACCTTTCTCGGCTGCGCTGGCGAAGCGGTGCGCCATGCCACGCCCATCCTGTCCAGCGGGCATCTGACGAGAATCAACGGACTCGTGATGGAAGCGGCGGGGCTCAAGCTGCCCCTCGGCAGTTCCTGCCGGATTCTTCCCGTCGGCGGCACACCGATCGAGGCCGAAGTGGTCGGATTCAATGGCGAACGGTTGTTTCTGATGCCGTCGGAAGACGTCTATGGTTTATCTCCCGGCGCGCGAGTCGTCGCGATCGACCCGCATGTCGGTGCCCCGAAGCTCGGCCAGCCCCCTCCTGCGCGCCGCCGCGCGGTCGATCGCGCCAAACTGCTGCCGGTCGGCCCGGCCCTGCTGGGCCGTATTGTCGACGGCGCCGGGCGTCCGCTCGACCGGCACGGCCCGCTGCACGCCGAAACCCTGCGCCCCTTGCAGGGGCGCCCGATCAACCCGATGTCCCGCGCACCGATTGACCATTCACTCGATGTCGGTGTGCGTGCTATCAACGCCCTGCTGACCGTTGGCCGCGGCCAGCGCATGGGGCTGTTCGCCGGTTCCGGTGTCGGCAAGAGCGTCTTGCTCGGCATGATGGCGCGCTACACCTCGGCGGAAATCATTGTCGTCGGACTGATCGGCGAGCGGGGACGCGAGGTCAAGGAGTTCATCGAGCAGATCCTCGGGGAGGAAGGCTTGCAGCGCTCGGTGGTCGTGGCGGCACCGGCCGACGTCAGTCCACTGATGCGCTTGCAGGGCGCTGCTTATGCCACGTCGATCGCCGAGTATTTCCGTGACCAGGGGCGACATGTCCTGCTGATCATGGACTCGCTGACGCGCTACGCCATGGCACAGCGTGAGATCGCTTTGGCGATCGGCGAACCCCCGGTGACCCGCGGCTATCCACCTTCTGTCTTTGCGCGACTGCCGCAACTCGTCGAGCGGGCTGGCAACGGCGCCGACGGCGGCGGATCGATCACGGCGTTCTACACCGTCCTGGCCGAGGGGGATGACCAGCAGGATCCGATCGCCGATGCGGCACGCGCCATTCTCGATGGCCACATCGTGCTCTCGCGCACACTGGCCGACGCCGGCCACTATCCTGCCATTGACATCGAACAGTCGATTTCACGCGCCATGGTTAACCTGATCAGCCCGGAACACTTCGAGCAGATTCGTCATTTCAAGCAGTTATTTACGCGCTATCAACGGTCACGCGACTTGATCAGTGTGGGGGCCTATGCCGCCGGCTCGGATCTTCTGCTCGACCAGGCCATCAAACTCTATCCGGCCTTTGAGCACTTCCTACAACAACCGCTGAGCGAGCGCGCCGAGTATTCCAGCAGCGTCGATGATCTATTCGGCCTGTTCCGCCCTTAGCGTGCTGATTCTCCATGGCCAAACCATTTTCCTTGCAAACCGTCCTCGAGCTGATGCAGACGCGCGCCGACGAGGCCACTCAACAGCTGGCGCGGCTGATCGCCAACGAACGCGACGCCCGCAACAAGCTGGCGATGCTTCAACACTATCGCGACGAGTACGCCACGCGTTTTCGTCAAGCGGCACAAAACGGGTTGTCGCCCCGGGAATGGCACAACTACCAGGAATTTCTCAACCGTCTCGATGAAGCCATTGCCGCACAAAGCCAGACCGTCACCCAGCAGGCCCGCAATACGGCAAACGGCCAAGTGCATTGGCAGCAGCAGCGCAAAAAGCTGAAAGCATTCGACACCCTGTCAGAACGTCATCAAACCCGAGAGAACGCCCGAGAACAGCGGCAAGACCAGAAAGTTCAGGACGAATTTGCCTTGCGCTTCCGTCAGGATCAAACCAAGGAATAGCACTGGCACAGACTTTGCTGACAAACGGGCAACCTGTCTTCTCAAGGAAGTGCCATGTCTCTTACCGTCGTCGCATCGCTGCCCAAATCAGTTCCGACATCGGTCAACGAAAGTACGCCTGACGGTATCGCCAGCATTGAGGGTCCTGCCAGCGGTCAGGACTTTATGGGGCTGCTGCTCACGCTCGCCCAGCAGCTGACAACGACAACCCTAACCACCAGCCCCTCGGAAGATCGTGCGGCAGCGGACAAAAGCGACATGCTCGGCACCGAGGCAGCCACCGGCGATCCGGGCAATCTACTGGCCGCACTGGGCATCATCCCGGTCGAAATCAGACGGGAAACGGGAACGGGCCGCGGCAACGACGCCGTGCGCAACGATGGCATCGGCGCCGGACAAACAACCAATGCACTCAGCGTGCCAAACGCCATCGCCGGAAGCCGTGCAGAGACGGCACCTTCCCTACCGGCCGGTGACACCTCCCTGACGCCGCAGGGTAAAACGGCAAAAATTGCCGGCGATGCGGCTTCGCTGGCCGCCAGTGATATCAAATCCGGCAAGGAAGGCGTTGCGGAACTCCCCCTGAGCCCCACGCCGATCGCCACGACCGACGTCAAAACCAGTACCGCCAAGCACGACGCCCCACTAGCCATTCGTACGCCCGTACAGGCAACGGATTGGAACCATGATTTTGGCCAGAAGATCGTCTGGATGGCGACACATGACAAACAATCTGCGCAAATCACCCTCAACCCCGAGCAAATGGGGCCGATAGAAGTGTCATTGAGCGTCGACAAAGGCAATGTGACGGCGTCCTTTGCTTCGTCCAGCGCCGACGTGCGCGAGGCGATCGAAACGGCATTGCCGCGCCTGCGCGAGATGTTCGCAAGCGCCGGCATCGAACTGGGGCAGACGAACGTGAGCGCAGAGTCGTTCAAACAATCGACAACGGAACAGGGAAGCCACTCAAATCGGACACCGGAAAACGGTAGCAACGGTATACTCGCAACCAGCGCAGCAGCATCCGCGACAACGGGGATTTATGCCTCGCGGCAAGGCAACGGGCTCGTTGACATCTTTGCCTGAGGCGCTGACGCGGTTGGAAGAAACACCACGAGGAGATTAGCGGATGGCCAAGGAAGCCAAAGCAGCGGAAGAAACCGAAAGTGCAGCCCCCCCCAAGAAGGGCAAAAAACTGCTCATCATCATCGTTCTCGCTGTCGTCCTGATCCTCGGCGTGGGCGGCGGGGCGGCTTTTTTCCTGCTTAAGGGCAACGCCCATCCGGAAGGAGAAGAAGGCGAAGTGGCCGCCGAAAGTGCCAAGAAGAAGGACAAGGGCGGCAAGGAAGTCCCGCCCGTTTACATGGCACTCGACGCTTTCACCGTCAACCTGATCCCGGAAAACGGCGAACAGTTTCTCCAACTCATCCTGTCGGTTGAAGTCAACGACATCAAGACCGGCGACCGACTCAAATCCTATACCCCCAAGGTGCGCAACAACATCATGATGTTGCTGTCGAGCAAGAAGGCCTCGGAGTTGCTGACGCGCGAAGGCAAGGAAAAACTCGCCGGTGAGATTCGCGACATGATCAACGAAGTCCTCGAACCGGGCAGCGCAGGCAAGAAGGAGGCGCCGGCCAGAGAAGTTCTCTTCACTTCTTTCATCATCCAGTAACGATACGCAAAGCGGCTCATGGCCACCGATTTTCTTTCCCAGGACGAGGTTGACGCGCTACTCAAAGGCGTCACCGGCGAAACTGACGAACCCGAAACGCAGGATGATGGCGGCGACGGTGCGCGTGCCTACAACCTCGGGACACAGGAACGCATCGTCCGTGGGCGCATGCCGACGCTCGAACTCATCAACGAGCGTTTTGCCCGCTACCTGCG
>CAYUYI010000208.1:0-4542 GCA_964448995.1 uncultured Propionivibrio sp.
AGTCTATAAAAGACGTAGATCATTGTCTGTGTCGAGTTAGCATGACTTGCGTAACCTTTTGTAACGCAGTCGGAAGGACTATTAGCCGGATGGCCCCACAATTTGCGCGCTCTGCGTGGGGAGCGCTTGGATGGGGGGGGCGTGCGCTGTCGAACGCGGAACAGCGAAGGCGGCGGTTGAATTGCTGGAAGATGAACCCAGCGTGATCCGCCCGGAACCTTTCTTGACGCTGCGCAGAAAGGTCTGAGCTTACCAGTTCAGGATAGGGGTCTTTGGCGTTAGGCGTTGCGTTACTTTACCCGTCGGCCCCATACGCTGCGCTTCAAGGCGGTAGAGCCGCTTGAAAGATTTGAAGATCGTGGTCTCGATTTCTTTCAGCGCGTCCGGTTCGCCGCAGGAGAAGACGTATTCTGTATCAATATCCGAGTGGTTCTTTCCGTTGAGTGCCGGTATTTCGACATGGACGGTGCTCACGCTGCATTTCGCTGCAGCGCTGGGAAGAAACAGGGTTGCCGCGTTCTTGAGCGTTTTTTCGGCATCGGCCAGTGCAGTCTTCTCTTTGTCGCTTTTGGGCGTGCGTTCGAAGCCGACGGCAACGTCCATTGGCAACTCGAGCGTCAGGGTGATCTTGCCGCCTTCGATGACGGCGTTGATTTTCCCTTCGCCGTGAACGTGTTTGATTTGTCCGGAGGCAAGGCAGGGGGCGGAAATCACGGCAGCGGCGAGCACGAGGTATCTGATCATCGTTGTTCTCCGGGGGATCGGGCTAGTGAGCATGACTGCTGCCGAATACGACAAAGGCAATGCCGGCGGCGAGAAAGCATCCATGCCAGCCGATGTGGCGTTGCTCGCGCTTCAGGCGTGGCATCAGATCGGCAATGGCGATGTAGAGAAAACTGGCCGCAGCGATGATCAGGATGTGCGGGACCCATTCGAGCGCTTGTTCGAGCGCGAAGTAACCCAGAACGCCACCCAGGAGAGCTGCCAGACTGGAGATGCCATTCCAGACCAGCGCTCGCATGCGCTTCCATCCCGCAGCCAGAAGGATCGCGAAGTCTCCGGCTTCCTGGGGGACCTCGTGGGCAATGATGGCGGCTGTCGTCGTCCAGCCAAGCAGCGGGTCGGCGAGAAAGGCGGCAGCGATCAGGAGGCCGTCGGTGAAGTTGTGAAAACCGTCGCCGACGAGAATCGAAACGGTTCCTTCATTGTTCAGGTGGTGATGGCCGTGCGTGTGGTCTTCGCAGATCGTCGCGTTGTCGTGGCCGTCGTGACTTCCGTGGGCGTGTCGCCAGATAGCAAACTTCTCCAGCGCGAAAAACCCGAGAATTCCCGCGAGCAGAAGTGGGAACGCTTCATGCGGCGTCAGCCCCGATTCAAGTGCCTCGGGCAAGAGGTGCAGCATCGAGGTCGCCAGCAGAATGCCGATGGAGAAACTCACGGCAAAACTAAGTTTTTCTTTCGGAAGGCCAAACATGACAAGCGCGGCCGCCGCAACGGAAAGCAGGCCGCCAGCAAGGCACGCTGCGACAATTTGAACAAACAGAGGGATAGATTCCATGGAAATGGATTTAAACACAACAATGTTGCATTTGCAACTTTGTTGCAAATAGTGGCCGTTTGTGTTTCCATTGCACCATGTCATCGATTGTTGATCTTCTCCGCACTGCCGGCCTGAAAGTCACTCACGAGCGTGTTCGTGTGCTCGAGGCGCTCACGGTTGCAACCGTCCCCTTGAGTCATTCCGAACTTGAGGCCTTGTTGCCTGGCGCCAATCGCGTCACGCTCTATCGTGTCCTTGAGTCGCTGATCGCTTGCGGACTGGTGCTTAAAGCCGTCGATTCACGTGGGGTGTACCGGTTTTCATGCGGGCATTCACAGCGTGAGCACAAAAGTCACGTGCATTTTCACTGCTCGAAATGTGGTGGCGTTTTCTGTCTGAGCGCGCCGCCACCGGAGCCGCCGAAGTTGCCTGCAGGGTTCCAACTCGATACCGTGGATTACGATATTCGCGGCCTTTGTGCGGGGTGCAGGCGTTGATCGCCTCGATCTGATGCTTGATTAGGCGAAAATCCCTTGTCGGATCGTTCCGGCTAGCTTCTTGTCATTTGGTGGTTGATGTATTCAATCAATGCGTTACAGGTGCCTTTGCAGCAGCGGCAAGCGGTGCATAGAAGGAGAATGGGGATGGCCCCAATCAGCGCGGCGGTCAGCAAAGGGATGGTTGCGATGGCCTGAGCTATTTCCATTGTATTGTTTGCAAATGTTTTGGTCGTCATGGTTTTCCCTTTCTGTTGTTTTAGGCGTGATCTTCAAGAGAACGGGATTCAATAACCGTACCAAGCGGATAGTCCGAATACGGATAGCGCAACCTGTTGTTTTTTCAATAGAGACGGGTTTTTTATAATTTAAACGGTGCCAAAAATGGCGCTTTGGTTGCGAATGTCCAAGTATGATGTGCCCTATATGGCACACCATGGTCGATGAGATGGACTACACCGCTAAATCATTGCCAGAGCTTGTTTCGTTTCTTGACGGTATGTCTGAACCACGGATCGTCATGGATGCGGATTACCGAATCGTTGCGGCGAATCGAGCTTATTCAGAGGCATTTGCGCCCAATCTTCCCGTTGCCGGCCGTCATTGTTATGAGGTGTCTCATCGTTTTTCCGCGCCGTGTGATCAGGCCGGGGAGCCCTGTCCTTTGCGTATGAGTATGGAGAGTGGTCAGGTTCACCGAGTATTGCACCTTCATCACACACCGCACGGGGAGGAGCATGTCGATGTCGAGACAATGCCGATTCGCAACAGTGCAGGGGAAACAGTATTTTTCGTAGAAACCATGCGTGTGGTCAAACAAGCGTCCGGTCATGCGGTGGCCGAAGGGCTTGTCGGTAGTTCAAAACGCTTCGTGCAAATGCTTGCTCTCGCGATGCGTGTCGCGCCGACCAATGCCACGGTGCTTTTGCAGGGTGAGACGGGGACAGGTAAAGAGCTTGTTGCAAAACTCCTGCATGAGCAGGGACGTCATCCGAACGGGCCCTTTGTTCCCGTGGACTGCTCGGGTTTGAGTGAAGCGCTTTTTGAGAGTGAATTGTTCGGCTACGAAAAAGGCGCGTTTACCGGAGCGTTGCACCGCAAGCTCGGACTAATTGAATCGGCACGAGGGGGTACGCTTTTTCTCGATGAGATCGGTGATGTGCCCATGTCGCTACAGGTGAAGCTTTTGCGCCTGCTTGAAAGCGGTACGTATCGACGTGTTGGCGGTGTCGAACCACTCCGTTCCGAATTCAGGCTGATTTGTGCTACTCACCGAAATCTTTTACAGATGGTTGAAGAGGAGCGTTTTCGTCGCGACCTTTTTCATCGGATTAGTACATTTCCAATACGTGTTCCGTCGTTGGCTGAGCGGCGCGAGGATATTCCGCTTTTAGCAGACTCTTTTCTCAAGCGCGTTGCAGGAGAGAGTGGGTTCAAGCTGATGCCGGATGCTATTCAGATGCTAAAGCAGCGCGACTATTCCGGAAACATCAGGGAGTTGCGCAATCTGATCGAGCGAGCCACCATCTTGGCCGATGGAAAGCGGATTGGTGCCTGCGATTTTGATTTTGAAGAGCCGTTTCCTGCTTTGCCGGAGAATTCATCGGCCAGTGCTGCGGCAGCATTCGTCATCGAACAACCGGTTCCTCTTGATGAGGTTGAACGGCGCTACCTGTCGTGGGCTGCCTCCGTGGTAAATGGTGATCGGACTGCTTTGGCAGAACGACTCAAGTTAAGTCGACGAACACTATTTCGCAAATTGGCCCGGCGAGATTGATCGACAAGGTCTTGCGATTGCCGCCGTTTCTTTTCTGTGCGCGGAGATTGCCGGGTGCCTTGAGTTGATCAGAGTTGTGCACAAGTTCAGGTTCTCCTTATAATCCAGCGAGTTGTTGTTATTTTTTGATAAGGATTTTGTATGGCACGCCCCGTAAAATGCCGGCGTATCAATTGTGCACCAGCGGCGAACTACTTTAAGCCGGCGGGCATTCCGTTGAGAGATCTTGAAGAAGTCGTTCTTGGTCTGGACGAACTGGAGGCGATGCGGCTAACTGACCTTGAGGGGGGGTATCAGCAAGACGCGGCTGACCAGATGGGGGTTTCACGGCAGACGATCGGTAATATCCTTAACAGTGCTCATGCCAAGGTGGCGGATGCATTACTCAACGGGAAAGCGTTGCGCATTGGTCCGGACGAGATTGATTTGGGCTGATTTTCTTTGGTTGAATAGTTCCCGAACTTGTTGTCGTAATTGGCTTATGCTATAAACGGCATTCGCCAATCACTTCGTGCAAGCATTATTCGGAGCAAATCCATGAAAGTCTGTATTCCCGTTTCGTCGCCTGATGGGTTATCTTCTCGCATTGATTCCAGTCTTGAACAAGCCCGCTATCTGCATATTCACAATCTGGAGGACCATTCGTTCGAAGAGATCGACCTGAATCAATCTGGTCTCGAGAGCAAGCCAGTGATCGAATTCCACGCTGTTGCTTGTGCCTCGATTCA
>CAYUYI010000209.1:0-4536 GCA_964448995.1 uncultured Propionivibrio sp.
ACGATCATGAAAATCGGGCTGGTGATGCCAAGAATCGCGAGCATGGAGTGTGTCAGTGCCGGGGAAAAGAAGGGCAGGATGGCTGCTGCGTAGGACGGATACGCAGGCCGTCATCCTACATGATGTGGCGCTGGTCGCGAACTTCGTTGGCCGTTGGGCAGAAATTCAAGGGTGGGCGGCCAACACGGAGAGCTATGAATCGCTCCGGGAAATGTAGCTCTTGCGCCAGAACAGCAGGCTCAGGGCGATGGCGATGACGGCCATGGTGCCGAGCGCCCACCAGAAACCTGCTTTTTGGTGGATCAATGGCAGCGTCTCGAAATTCATCCCGAATATCGCTGCAATCAGGTTGAGCGGCAGGAATATCGCCGTGAGGGTGGTCAGCGTTCGCATGATGTTATTGGTGCGATAGCCTTGCGCGTTGAAGTGCATTTGCACGGCGCTCTCGGTACTTTGTTCGAGACGCCGGACGTGGTGGGCCACGCGCTCAATGTGTTCGAGTACGTCCCGGCTGCGCACCTTGAGCAGATCGTGTTCGCGACGTCGTTGATCCGTTGTCGGATTCGCCAGTGCCTCCAGTGCCTCGTTCCAGTCCTGGATGGCGGTGCGCTGGTCGTCACAGATTTCGTCGAGGTAGTGCAGGGTGAGCCGGGCCTCAAGCATGGCGCTCCAGTTGTTGAAGCGACTGCGTGGGTCGAGGAGTTCGGATTGCCAGCGGTCGATCTGATGGGTCAGTTCGCGTCGCAATTCGAGGAAGCCGTCCACCATCAGGCTGATGATCCGCAGCATCAGGTCCGCAGGACCGGTGGGCGGCCGGTTGGCGGTGGTGCGTGAATCGGTCGGGATCGACTTCAGCAGTTGGGAAGCAATCGTGGCATGCGCTGAGCACGCCTCCGGGTGGATGCTCAACAGGACCCGGTCGAAAAGCGCGAAGCCGACCGGGCGGGTGTGAATGCGCCGCAGGATCGGCGGTCCGCCCCGTGTTCGGCGCGAGAACCCGGAATTCCCCTCTTCCTGCTCTCGGGCGACGGCCGTTCCGGAGAGGCGCCGGAACACGAGGATTTCATATTGGTAGGTGTAATCGTAATGCGATGGCAGATAAGGATTGAGCAGGTCGGAAACGTGGAGGTCGACCAGTTGGGTTCCGCACAACGCGATCAGCGCTTGATGAATGGCCTTCTGCTGCGTGCCGAACTCATCATGCGTGCAGGCGATCCAGAGGAATCCATTGTCGGCGAGCGGTGTTGCCGCGGCCGCGTCAAACGTATCGAAAGCTGTGACGCGGGCGTCCTGAAGGGCAAGAATGCGCATGGGTATTCTCCGGGCGATCAATGCGACCACCAAGCGTGTGACATTGGAGTATCGGTAACATGGCATCGTACGTCAACGAATGCTTGCGAATGGCCGGAGCGGGTCGCGAAAACGACAGTGTTGATGCGGCTATCTTGGCCGGGCGTACCGTTGGAGACACTGCTTGCCATCCTTCTGCTATGCTTTCCGGCATGAAGTTATTTCTGTGGTTTGCGCTGGGGGTCTTGCTGTTCTGGTGGTTGCGCGGCGGGCGCAGACCGGAGGCGTTGCGTCGTCAGCCGCCCGAGCGCCCGGCTGAGCGCATGGTTCATTGCGCCCAATGCGGCGTCAATCATCCGGTCGGCGAAAGCATTGCGGTGGATGGGCGCTATTTCTGTTGCAAGGCGCATCGGCAAGCGGCTTCGACACCCCGAGCCGATATCGGTCAGGAGTGAGGCGATGATCGTCCCGTCTGTCGCCGCCAGCCCTGCGGAACCTTTTTCTGCGGCGCACTGGAAGTCGCTACGCTATTTCAATTATTACCGCGTTTGCCTGGCCGGGATGCTTTTTGTCTCGTCGCTGCTCAATTCCCCATCGTTCTCGATTCTCGGGACCGACGGGGGCAGTTTTCATCTGGCCGCGACGAGTCTCTATGTCTTGGCAACGGTCGTTTCACTGACGTCGCTGCGCTATTTCCACCGTCGTTTCAACATGCAGTTGAGTCTGTGTGTTTTCGTCGATGTGGTCGTGCTGACGCTGCTGATGCACTTCGGCGGCGGCTTGCGCAGCGGCTTGGGCACGATGTTGTTGGTGACACTGGCAGGGGCCGGACTGGTCGGACAGGGGCGATTGGTGCTGTTTTATGCCGCCGTCGCAACCTTGTCGGTGCTGTTAGAGCAATCCTATCGGGCCGCTCACGCCGATATCGAGGTCATTGATTTTTTCCAGGCAGGTTTGTTTTGCGCCGGCTTTTTCGGCGTGGCGATCTCGGCCCGGCTGCTGGCACGGCGTGTCATCGCGAACGAGGAGCTCGCCCGTCAACGGGGGGTCGAGCTGCATAATCAGATTCTCGTCAGTCAGCGCGTCATCGAAGAAATGCAGGATGGCATTCTGGTGCTGAGCCGTCAGGGAGCGGTCAAGCAGCACAATCCGCAGGCGGAGGATTTGCTCGGCTTGGGCGATCCTGCCAATCGGATGCTTTCCGGGTACTCCAGCGAGTTGGCGCGATGTTTTTCCGACTGGTGCGAGCATCCCGGGGAGGCGCCGGTAATGGTCCGTGCGCCGGCAAGCGGAAAGCACTTGCGAGCGCGGTTTGTCGCCACCGACAGTTCGGATCGCGATGTCCTGGTCTTTCTTGAAGATATGGGACGCCTGCAGGAGCAAGCGCGCCAACTCAAGCTCGCAGCGCTCGGGCGCCTGACGGCTAGCATCGCCCATGAAATCCGCAATCCGCTTTCGGCCATTCGCCATGCCGGCGAGTTAATGAGCGAAGGTGATAATGACCCGACAGGGGCTCGCCTGCTGCGTATCGTCATTGATAACACCCAGCGCGTCGAGCGGATTGTCAGTGATGTCTTGTCGGTTGGCCGGCGTGACCGTTCGCACCGAGAATTGATCGATTTGCGGCAGACCTTGCCACTGTTTCTCGAGGAATATGTACTGAAAGAAGCCGTCGCCGCAGGCGTGATCAAGCTGGAGATCACGGGCGAAGGGCGGCTGTTCTTTGATCGCTCGCACCTGCATCAGATTCTCTGGAATCTGTTGGGGAATGCGCTGCGCCATTCCCAAAAACGCGAAGGGAGTATCCGGTTATGCGTGCAGGACGGTGTGCGTGCCGGCTGGGTCGATGTCCACGTCATGGATGACGGAGAGGGCGTCGACGAGAGCCATCGCGAGCAGATTTTTGAACCGTTTTTTACGACGCACAGTCGCGGTACCGGTCTCGGACTGTATATTGCTCGCGAGTTGAGCGAGGCGAACGGTGCTCGCTTGGCGTTGCTTGAGAGTGTCTCAGGCGCGGATTTTTGTCTCTTCGGGAGGTCGGTCGAGTGTCAGTAGGGAAAACGGAACGGCGGGGGCGCGACGAGTCGGTACGTGTGTTGGTCGTCGATGACGAAGCCGATATCCGCGAGCTTCTGGATTTGACGTTGGCGCGGATGGGTTTGCCGGCCGATTGCGCGGGGACGGTGGCCGAAGCCCGGGGATTCCTGGAGCGTGAACGCTACGGGTTGTGCCTGACCGACATGCGCCTGCCGGATGGCGATGGACTGGAGATCGTGCGGCTGATTGGCGCCGAGTACGGGGCGACGCCCGTGGCCGTCATTACGGCTTTCGGTAGTACCGATAACGCCGTGGCTGCATTGAAAGCCGGTGCCTTCGATTATCTGGCGAAACCGGTTGCGCTGGATCAGTTGCGTACCCTGATTAAATCGGCGCTCAGCTTGCCGAAGGTGATTGGGGGCAAAGAGCGCACCGGCGAACCGGGCGATCCCAGCCGGCAATTCGTCGGCGGTTCGGCAGCGATCATTGCCGTGCGCGAGATGGTCGAGAAGCTCGCGCGCAGTCAGGCCCCGGTCTACATTTCCGGCGAGTCGGGAACCGGCAAGGAGCTCGCGGCCCGTCTGATTCATGGGCAAAGCGCGCGGCATGCAGCGCCGTTCGTGCCGGTGAATTGCGGAGCGATTCCCGAAAGCTTGATGGAAAGCGAGTTCTTCGGATATCGCAAGGGGGCGTTTACCGGTGCTGACAGTGATCGCGACGGGTTCTTTCAGACGGCGAACGGCGGCACGCTGTTTCTTGACGAAGTGGCCGATCTGCCGCTGGCCATGCAGGTGAAATTGCTGCGTGCCATTCAGGAGAAAAAGGTGCGCAAGGTGGGCAGCGCTACCGAAGAGGCCGTTGATGTGCGAATCATTTCGGCCACGCACCGAAAACTCAAGGAGTGTGTCGATGCGGGTTCATTCCGTCAGGATCTGTATTACCGCCTCAATGTCATTGAGTTGAAAATGCCGGCATTGCGCGAGCGCCAGGAAGATGTTCCGGCGCTGATCGATGCAGCGATGGCACGTTTGTGCGGAGACCAGCCGCCGCTTCTGGCGCATGAGGCCCTGGAGGCTTTGGCCGCGTACTCCTATCCGGGCAACGTGCGGGAACTGGAAAATATTCTCGAGCGGGCAACGGCATTATGTACGGACAATCGCATCGCGCTGGTCGATCTGCAGTTGGCGGCGCACGATGGCGCAGAAC
>CAYUYI010000210.1:0-4535 GCA_964448995.1 uncultured Propionivibrio sp.
GCGTTGTCGCGTCCTCCCATTTCTGCAGATTGCTGTCGTAGCGCCGCGCCTCAAAGTCCTCGTTGTTGAAATACTTCACCGTCTCGTAGTTGATCAGGCTGTCGATCGCCTGCGTGTTGGCGACCGAATCCGTTTCGTTGACCTGTCGCCGGATCACCATGCGCCGGTTGCTCACGGTGACGGTATAGGCGATATATGCGGCCAGTGAGAGTACGGTAATCACGACGAAACCGATGTCGTACTTGACGAATAGAACGCTCAGCACGAGCGAGATCTCGACCAGCGTCGGCAGGATCGAATACAGCGTGTAGCTGATCAGACTGGTGATGGCACGCGTCCCGCGATCAATGTCGCGCGCAACCCCTCCTGTCTGTCGTTCGAGATGAAAACGCAGCGACAGGTCATGCAGGTGTCGGAACACTTCCAGCGCAACGCGCCGAACTGCACGCTGCGTCACACGCGCAAAGACAATCTCGCGCAGTTCGGCGAAGAGCGAGTTGCCGGCGCGCAGCAAGCCGTAGAGCACAAGCAGTGCCACCGGGAGAACCACCGGCAGTGTTTCGGCGCCGATGCCGTCAATCAACGATTTGAAGACGATCGGCACCGCGACGTTCGAGAGCTTGGCGGCGATCAGGCAGGCGAGCGCCAATAGCACCCGTCCTTTGTGTTGCAGCAAGTAAGGGGCAAGCCGGCGTAGCGTCTGCCAGCCGTTGATGGGCCCCGTCGAAGCAGGGAGCAGGTAGTCTGAAGCGTTGCGGGAAGATCGACGCATGGTGGTTCGCAGGTAATGTTGTGGCGCGCCTGGGCGTTCAACGGGAATGCCGCCATTCTGACGCAAATCAGATCGACGCGTCGGCGCGTTGTGTCAATCCGGCCTCCGGCCACGGCCACGAAGCAAAAGCGATGAACGCCGGGGGGCACATCAAGCGATGGGTTTAGAGAACGCAAAACAGTGTAGAGTTTGGGCGATTCCAACCATCAGCCCCCGGCCTTATGAACTCAATACAACAGGTGTACTTTTGCGGACTCGGTGCCCTCGGCGGGATGTACGCAAGTCGACTCTGTGCCGTCCCCGGTGTCGATCTAAAAATCGTTGCCGACCTTGAGCGGATACAACGCTACCAAGAACACGGTATTGTCGTGAATGGAAACCGTCTGCGGCTCTCGTTTCTGAGCCCCACGGACACGGCACCTATCGCCGATCTGGTCATCATCGGCGTCAAATGGCATCAGCTCGACCAGGCGCTTGCACAGATACTCCCCTTTGTTGGGCCGTCAACGGTGATTCTTTCCCTGCTCAACGGCATTGAGAGCGAGAACGTTATCGCGCGGACACTGGGTGTCCAGCCTTTGTATTCCTTCGTGGTTGAAACCGATGCCGGGCGAAATGGGCAACAGATCGAATATCGAACGCTCGGTACGATCGTGTTTGGTGAAGCCAGCAACGTCAATATTTCGCCGCGCGTCGCCGCGGTTCGGGATTTGTTCGATCAGGCAGCAATTCCTTATCGCATCCCTGCCGACATGTTGCGGGATCTTTGGTGGAAATTCATGCTGAACGTCGGGGTGAATCCGACCTCGGCCATCATGAAGGCGCCTTACGGCGTCTTTCAGAAGAACGCGGAGGCACGCCAATGCGTGCGAATGGCGTGCCGGGAAGTCCTCGACATCGCACGCCAGGCAGGAATATCCCTCGCCGAACAGGACATTGACGCGATTTTCCCGATCATCGACCGGCTGTCTCCCGAGAAAAAAACGTCAATGCTTCAGGATGTCGAAGCTGGCCGCAAGACCGAAATCGAGATGTTTGCCGGCACTGTCGTGGAGCAGGGACGCCTCCATGGCATCGCAACTCCGGTCAATGAGTTGTTGCTTAACATGGTCCTGACGATCGAGAGGAACTACCCTTGTCCATCATGAGCGATGAAGGACCGGGCAACTGATCGGTGCCTTCTTTGTTGAAAATGCCTGAAACAAAACGGTCGTAATAGTCGACGAAGAGCGAGAAGAAGTCATCGAACCGTCCTACGTGCCGAAAGAGTTCAGGCGTCGCGCTGAGTCGTGCTTCCTGCCATGCCGCGCGATCGCCTGTTTTTCAGGCTGTGCCATTTTCCCTTTTCGGGATAAGCCGATAGCGCCCCTATCCAGTGCTTATCCACAGGCTTGTCCCGGCATTCTGTGGGCGCTTTCCCTACTCTGCTAGGTTTCGATCAAGGACGGCGTTTGTAAGCCTCGTCAAAGAGTCGTTCCAAGGTTTGGTGAATGCCGCGCAGACCGTCGACGACGGATTTGGCCCAGTCGAAGTATTCCTGTTGCCGCTGAAGTGGCCAATCCGCTGGGGGACTGGTCGCAATATCCCTTAAATTTGCGATCTTGTCGGCGAGTTTCACCAGTTTGGCCCGGCGACTGATCGTCGGTGCGTGTTCGACCTGCAGGCGCTTTCGCTCAGCTTTTGGCAAAGATTTGTCGTCGCTCACTTCAAGGACGATGGCGGTGACGTCGTCGCCGAACAGATCGGCCAATTCCGCCGCGGTTGTTTCGGTGTCTTCAATGGTGTCATGCAGGATAGCCGCCACCAATACCTTTTCATCCTCGATGCTGGCTTCATTGGCCAGAATGTTGGCCAACGCGATCGGGTGATTGATATAGGGGGACGCCTCGATGTCTTTACGCCGCTGATTGCGGTGCTTGTCAGCGGCGAACGATATGGCGCTAATGATTCGGTTCATGTCATCAGTCTAGCAAAACCGCACCAGCCTCGACCAGATAACCCCGGCATGGGCCAGGCAACACCAGGGGCAGCCGCCGGATCACAGGCGTTTTCAGCCGTGCTCGGCACGCCAACGCCATGGCTTATGTCAACTATAATTAACCGCAAGGGAGAGACATTCAGCCATGTTACATTTCTCAATAGACATTCGCACCGTTATCCTACTGGTAGTGTTCGGCAATCTCGTGTCCGTGGCTGTTCTTGCGGCTTATCGTCGTAATAATAGAGAGCGGCAGTCGTATCGTTTTTTCCTTTCCGGCAAGTTGCTCCAGTCTGTTGCGTGGGGGTTGCTTGCGTTGCGAGGGGAAATACCCGACATTCTGTCGGCCTATCTCGGAAACACGTTGCTGTTCATTGGCTTCGCGCTGGAAGCCGTTGCCATTACGACGCTTGACGAGACGTCCTCTTCGAGAACAGCCAAGCGGCTTTTCGCTTTTCTGGCAGTAGTGGGAAGCATTGCGTTCTGTTTATTCGCGAACACGCCACCACTGAAAGTCGTGGTGGCCTCAGTGACGACGGCAGCCCTGTTTAGTGCAGCCGCTGTCTTTCTGGTTCGTTCTGGCCACGTTTCGCCGCTTCGGAAGATGCTCTCGCTGCTTTACGGGGTGTTCTGCATTACCTTGTTTTCAAGAGCGATTGTTGCCCTGGAGTCATCCGGAACAATGGGGCTTCTAACCCCGAGCTTCGCTCAAGCCATTACCTTTTTAACCCTATTCCTATTGATGTTCATCGGGACGGTGGGTTTTATTCTGATGCTCAAAGAGCAGGATGATCATCGGCTTCAAGCTATCAACAAGGAGCTGATATCGCGTGAGGCGCTGCTGAAAAACATTCTGGATACATCCAGCGTATCGGTCTTTCTCGTCGATCATGACGGCATGATCAAGCTTGTAAATCAGCGGATGAGCGAGATGTTCAGCACGACGATAGAAAACTTGGTCGGAAGCCATTATCTGGACTACGTGTCTCCAGACGATCGGGACGTTGCTCAGAAACGAATTGCCGCCCTGCTAAACAATACGCTGCCACTATTGGAGTTGGAGCGCGAGTACGTCCGTAAGGACGGAACGACATTCTGGGGGCTACTGACCTGTTCCCGTATGTATGACGCCAAGAGTGAAAGCTATCAACTCGTCGCTGTAATCGCCGACATCACGAAGCGAAAGCTTGCCGAAGCACGTATTCAGGAAATGGCGCAACATGATGTTTTGACCGGTTTGCCTAACCGTGCTCTTTTTTCCGATCGGACGCAGCAGGCTTTGGCAATCGCGCATCGGGAGAAAATGCGCCCCGCGCTCCTGTTCCTCGATCTGGATGGATTCAAGCTTGTTAACGACACGTTTGGACACGCCATCGGAGATCTGTTACTCAAAGAAGTCGCCAACCGGGTTTTGCGTTGCGTGCGCCAGTCAGATACTGTTGGACGCATTGGCGGCGACGAATTTGTGATTCTATTGATGGGGATGGAAACAGAGCGAAGTGCTCTGGCTGTGGCCGAAAAGATTCGTGGGGAAATTCGCAGCCCTTACGGCATCGAAGGTCTTCGATTGTCCATTTCATCGAGTATTGGCATATCGATTTATCCGGATCACGGAACAACCGAAATCGAGTTGGCAAGGCGTGCGGACGAAGCCATGTACGAAGCCAAGCGACTCGGGCGTGATCGGGTCTGCATGGCGGAACCTCATGCGGCATGAGCATCTGCAGGCGGTGTCCGTGCGCACCAAGCATTGAACCAGGGGTTTAACCTCTCGCCGGGGAAACC
>CAYUYI010000211.1:0-4520 GCA_964448995.1 uncultured Propionivibrio sp.
GTAAGGCAGATTGCTGACTGAGTCTAATAACCGTCCAAACGGCGGCAATGGCCGACGACCTGAACTAGGCCGTCTGGCAGCTTTCAGATGTCGAGCAGCCCTTGAGCGTCATGCTGAGCGCAAGGACTGCCGGACGTTGCCCCAGAGGACGACTTGGCGCAATTTCATCTTTCGGTCGCCGAAGGTAACCAGTCTCCAACCACAACCGACTGCCCAGAAACCCGCATCAATACAGTAACTGACCTCGCGCACGCTCGCGAGACCACCAGATAAAAACAGAGAACAGAGAGGTCAGGGAGGGCCGAAAAAGCAGGAATGGGAGGGGTGCCGCTCGCGAGGCGAATCCGCGAAGCCCCGCCAGAACTGGCGCACACGGCAGACGTGAAAAAGCCCGAAACGAGTTCGGGCTTTTGAAATTGGTGGTGTAGGTCGGCAGTAAAACCAACTGCCCCTTCACCTCTCTGCGCAAATCTGCGCAAGAAGGCGGATTCTAAGGGGCGCTCCGGCCGATTGCAAGACCCTCGGCAAGTCAGCAACTTCTCACCGCCCGACACGTTCGCACCGTCGAATTCGATTCTGAACGCACAACCGAACTCCAGACCACTGGACCTCGGTCGGGAACTATCTAAAAAGAAAGTTTGCCAAAGTGTAAACCGAATTGTAAACTTGAACCGGTTACTTGGAGGTAATCGATAGATGGGAACCCCGCTCAAGAACCCGCCCGTGTACCTAACCTTGGCCCAGGTGCGGTTCAACCCGATTCTGAAGCTGGCCGATTTTCTGCCCAGCATTCAGGAGAGCTTCCGTCAGGCTGGCTATCCCGACTTCGACCGCCAGCACCTCATCTCGATCCAGCTGACCGCACAGGATGGCCAACCGCCCACACCAACCCCGGTCCAGCAAGAAAGATTTCAGCTCGGCAATGTCGAGAAAACGCATACGTTCATCCTCGACGGTCAGAGCCTCACACTGCAGTCCACCAATTATGGGCAGTTCGAAACCTTTTCGGCATGCTTCCTGGAGGGATTGGGCATCGTAAACGATGTCGTGAAACTCGCCTTCACTGAACGGGTCGGCCTTCGTTATCTCGATCGGGTGATGCCGCAACCAGGAGAAACCATTGAGCAGTACCTCGTCGAACAAGTCCACGGCCTGACTTCGCGCCTCGATGGGCGGCCTCTCTATTCCTACACAGAGGCGATGAACGAGATCGGGAACATCAAACTATTGAGTCGGGTTGCCATACAGGACGGCCCGCTCGCGTTCCCTCCCGATCTGCAGCCTGGAAACATGCGCGTCACTGAGAGGTTCTTGTCCTACACGGGCATGAGCGCCATCCTCGACAATGACGGCTTCGTCGAAGGGCGCGAGGCGTTCTCGACGAAAGCAGTAGCCGATCACCTCGATGCCATCCATAAGGTCATCGGAGCAGCATTTAAGACCACCGCGACGCCTTACGCATTTGCCGCCTGGGACAAGTGATCATGCTCGGATTCGCAGTACCCGTTGAAGATATCAACGCCCACGCTCATTACAGACCCGTCCCGGCAATCTATGGGCGAGCACCCGTTGCCGAGGGTGGCCCTCTCCCGTGTTTTGGCGGGGCGGGCACAGGTGGTGTCGAGGGATTGCATTTCGTCATGTCGCGCCAAGGCTACCGCCCTTATGCGGTTGTGAATATGGACGTCGCGGCGGCACAGGAGTCATACGCTCCCTATACCGACCTGATGAAGGAAGTGAAGGTCGGCTTCGGGCGCACCATGTCGCATCTTCCTGCAGTGTTCGGCGTTTCGCGCCAGACCCTCTACAACTGGCTCAATGGCGAGATTCCCAAGGAGCAGCACCAAGGCAAGCTCGTGCAATTGGCTGCCGCCGCGCGCGTATTTGTCGAGGCCGACTTCAAACCGACCGCGCTCGCGCTCGATCGCACCGTCGCACAAGGCAAGTCGTTCGTGGAACTGCTCGGCGAGGGGGCTGATGGAAAAGAAACGGCCCAGCGACTCGTGCGAATCGAAAAACGTGGCGCGGCCTCGCGAGAAAAGTTAGATGCCTTGCTTGGGGACAGAACGCCTGCGCGTCTCGATGTTTCTGACATGGGCCGCCCATCACTCGATGAAGACGCCTGACCGGCATGGATGGCATGGCAGCGACCTGGACTCGAGATACCCCGTGGCGGCAGGGGCATGTGCTTTCGGCGGAGGCCATCCAGGCGCTGGATCTCACCCATCCTGACACCCCTGATGCGACCTGCGTGGTCGTCATCAGTCATGACTGCGATCTCGCCAACGATGTCCTGCAGATCGAGCCAGATGTAGAAGTCATCATCGGCCGCCATCTGCCGAAGGGGGATGGCAATTATTTCTGGGCGAAAGCTCCTCGCACTCTGCATCTGGATGTGCTTTGCAATGACGCCACAGCTGTCGTCGAGCTGATCGCCACAGCCAAGCGCCTAGTTCCGAAACAGGCTCTCGCAGCATTCGCTCCCGATGCCACATATTCGTTTCCTGGTAAATCGTTGTCGGCACTGCGCTCATGGTTGGGGGTACGGTACAACCGAGCGGCATTCCCCGACCCATTCGTGAGTCGCTTGTCGAAATCCAAGGTCGACAAGGGCCTCGCCAAGCTCATCGAACCCATTGGGAATCTTTTATCTGCCGTCTATTTCGACGTGGATGGCGGAAAGGAAATCGATCACTCCGATGGCAGCGCCTATGACTTGAAGATCGTTCTCGCCTATCCGCCAGGAGACGATCCGGAACAGACCGCCGACGAAGTTGAAAAACTTGAAACCTCGATCGAGGATCTCTTCTCGAAAAAGCACTTCGATCAGGCAACCGGCAAATGGAATGGGATTGCCTTGAAGGCTTGTATGTCCATCTCCGAAGATGACCTGCGTGTGAGCAAGGCCAGACGGCTCACCCAGTGGCGACTCGAGTACATGACCCTCAAAGCCGATGACGAACAGCCCGGCGCTCCGGTCTGACGACTCCGGCTCATCGCTTTCGGCATCGAAAATCCAACAGCCATAGCCGATTCATTTCGTTGATGGCGTTTCCATACGGTCTTTTTGACGGAGACCCGTATGGAGACGAAGCCCTGCATCGCTTGTGGCCAAAAATTCCGACCACGACCACAAACACCCGACCAGCAATTTTGCTCGCAGCCCGAATGCCAACGCGAACGCCGTCGACGCTGGCAACAGGCGAAACGGCGCGACGACCCTGACTACCGCGACAACGACACGCGGTCCAGCAAGGAATGGGCAGCAGAAAATCCCGGCTACTGGAAACAGTATCGGCAGGACAACCCCGCATACGCCGATCGCAATCGAAATCTACAGCACGCGCGAAATCAGCAACAGCGCGGGGCCACGATTGCAAATGAGGACGTGTCTTCGCCGCTAAATTCCCCGCCGTCAGGCCGATATCGGCTGGTGCCGCTGTCCGAGGATGGAATTGCAAACGGGGACGCGTGGATCGTTGAAATCGCCGTCCTGTCTTCAGACTCGGCGGTTGAAGACGCGTGATTGCAAAGTGAGGACGTGATCGGCAGGTCCATCGCCGCCTGTTAACGTCGCCCTCGCGCGCTCTCGGTGCACCGCGCTTCCAACCCGACGCTTGCATGCTTTGATCCAATGCCTGTCGCGAAGTGACGCCCGGTGCCCGAGAGGCACCTTTTCGCATATGAGGGGACGATCGCCGCGATGCCAGAACAAGAAACGACAGGTAATGAAGGCGAGACCCAAGCGTCGCTCTTTCGGGCCGCCCAGTATGTGCGGATGTCCACCGAGCACCAGCAGTATTCGACGGAGAACCAGGCCGACAAGATCCGCGAGTACGCCGCCCGGCGCGGCATCGAGATCGTCAAGACCTACGCCGACGAGGGCAAAAGTGGTCTGCGCATCGATGGGCGGCAGGCCCTGCAACGGCTGATCAAGGACGTCGAGACCGGCGCAGCCGACTTCCAGATCATCCTGGTCTATGACGTCAGCCGCTGGGGGCGTTTCCAGGATGCCGACGAGAGCGCCTACTACGAGTACATCTGCCGCCGTGCCGGCATCCAGGTCGCCTACTGTGCCGAGCAGTTCGAGAACGACGGCTCGCCGGTCTCCACCATCGTCAAGGGCGTCAAACGGGCGATGGCCGGCGAATACAGCCGCGAGTTGTCCGCCAAGGTGTTCGCCGGCCAGTGCCGGTTGATCGAGTTGGGTTTCCGCCAAGGCGGCCCGGCCGGCTATGGCCTGCGCCGCACACTCGTCGACCAGCATGGTTCGATCAAGAGCGAGCTCACCCGCGGCGAGCACAAGAGCCTGCAGACCGACCGGGTGATCCTGATGCCCGGGCCGGAGGACGAAGTCCGCATCATCAATCTCATCTACCAGTGGTTCATCGACGAGGGACTATCGGAATCCGAGATCGCCGGTCGGCTGAACGGCATGAAGGTGCGCACCGACCTCGACCGGGAATGGACGCGCGCCACCGTCAATGAGGTACTGACCAACGAGAAGTACATCGGCAACA
>CAYUYI010000212.1:0-4515 GCA_964448995.1 uncultured Propionivibrio sp.
ATTGTCGGTGCCGGGTGCGCACAACGCGCGCAATGCTCTGGGGGCGGCAGCCGTGGGGCTGGCGGCAGGCATCTCGCTCGATAGCGTGCGAGATGGGTTGGCAGCGTTTGTCGGCGTCAAGGGAAGACTGCAGCGCAAAAACGGTTTGAACGGCGCGGTCGTGCTCGATGATACCTACAACGCCAATCCGGACTCGGTTCGTGCGGGAATCGATGTGCTGGCGGCGACAGTGGGGCGGAAAATTCTGGTGCTCGGCGACATGGGCGAGATTGGCGACATGACCGGACAGTTCCACGACGAGGTCGGTGGGTATGCCAAAAGTCAGGGGGTTGATCGGCTGCTGGCGTTCGGAGAGTCCAGTGCGTTGGCCGCGCACAACTTCGGCGATGGCGGTGAGCATTTTCGCAAGATCGAAGATCTGGTCGCGGTGTTGTCGGTGGAGATGGCTGCGGGCACGACGGTCTTGGTCAAAGGGTCCCGCTTCATGCGCATGGAGCGCGTTGTCGATGCGGTGCTGGCCGACGGCGAGGCGAAATCCGAGGGGGGACACTGATGTTGCTCATGCTGACACAATGGCTGGCGCAAGATGTGCGCGGTTTCAACGTGTTCAATTACATCACGTTGCGGGCAGTACTGGCGGCCATGACGGCGCTGGTGATTTCGTTTGTTGCCGGACCGGCGGTCATTCGCTGGCTCGCGGCCAAAAAAATCGGGCAGGCCGTGCGTCAGGATGGCCCGCAGACGCACCTTGCGAAGACCGGAACACCGACGATGGGCGGCGCGCTGATTCTGATCGCCATTGGTGTCACGACGCTCTTGTGGGGTGACCTGACCAATCGCTATGTCTGGGTGTTGTTGATCGTGACGATGGGTTTCGGCGCGGTGGGCTGGTATGACGACTGGAAAAAAGTGGTCTATCGCGATCCGAAGGGTCTGGCCAGCCGCTGGAAATACTTCTGGCAATCGGTGATCGGTCTGGTGGTGGCGGTCTATCTGGCGATGACGGCGACGGTGCCGGCGCAGTTCCAGCTGATCGTTCCGTTCTTCAAGACCGTATCGTATCCGCTGGGGGCGATCGGGTTTGTCGTCCTGACCTATCTCGTTATCGTCGGGACCAGCAATGCGGTCAATCTGACCGATGGACTCGACGGGTTGGCGATCATGCCAACCGTAATGATCGCCGGTGCGCTGGCGATCTTTGCCTACGTCGCCGGTAATACGGTATTCGCCCGCTATCTCTTCATGCCCTACATTCCGGGGGCCGGTGAGCTGGCCGTGTTTCTCGGCGCGATGGTGGGTGCCGGTCTGGGCTTCCTGTGGTTCAACGCCTATCCGGCAGAGGTCTTTATGGGCGATGTTGGCGCGTTGGCACTGGGTGGCGCGCTCGGCACCGTGGCAGTGATCGTGCGGCAGGAAATCGTGCTGGCGATCATGGGCGGTGTCTTCGTCGCCGAAACCCTGTCGGTCGCAGCGCAAGTGCTGTATTTCCGGTTTACCGGCGGCAAACGGATTTTTCGCATGGCGCCCTTGCATCATCACTATGAACTCGGCGGCTGGAAGGAAACCCAGGTCGTCGTTCGTTTCTGGATCATCACCATCATGCTGGTGCTGGTCGGATTGTCCACGTTGAAGATTCGTTGAAATGAACCTGCAAGGCAAACACGTTCTGGTGATCGGACTCGGCGAAAGCGGACTGGCCATGGCCCGCTGGTTGGCGCGCGAGGGCGCCAGCGTGCGTGTGGCCGACAGCCGCGAAGCCCCGCCGAACGTCGATGTCTTGCGTGCGGCGGTGCCTGAGGCTGAACTGGTTTGCGGCGAATTTGCCGAATGCACCTTCGCTGCTATCGACCTGATGGCGATTTCGCCTGGCGTACCGGTACAGACGCCCGCGGTGCAGGCTGCCGCAGGCCGCGGCGTGCCGCTGGTTTCGGAGATCGAACTGTTTGCTTGGGGCGTGCGCAAACACGCACCATCGTCGCGGATCGTCGCAATTACCGGGAGCAACGGCAAAACCACCACGACGGCGCTGACCGCGCATCTGCTCAACGCGGCCGGCGTGACGGCTGTGGCGTGCGGCAACATCTCGCCGTCGGCCCTCGACGCCTTGATGGCAGCACAGGATAGTCAAAGCATGCCTTCGGTCTGGGTGCTCGAACTTTCCAGCTTCCAGCTGGAAACGACCCATTCGCTGGCGGCGGCCGCGGCAACGGTGCTGAATATCAGTGAAGACCATCTTGATCGTCATGATGGCATGGCCGGCTATGCGGCGGCCAAGGCTCGGGTTTTCGACGGTTGCGCTACGATGGTGCTGAATCGTGACGACGAATACAGTGCCGGCTGGCGGCGGGTCGGCCGCCATTGTGTGAGTTTCGGCCTCGAGCCGGCGCCGCAGCCCGGTGACTACGGTATCGACGGTGGCTGGCTGGTGCGTGGCGGCGAGCGGCTGATAGCGATTGAGATGCTGCCGATCGCCGGATTGCACAACGCAGCGAACGTCATGGCGGCGCTGGCATTGTGCGAAGCCGTCGGCGTCGAACCTGAGCGTGCGCTGACTGGCTTGGCGACCTTCACGGGGCTTGCCCATCGTGTCGAGAAAGTCGCCGAAGTCGCCGGCGTGACCTATTTCGATGATTCCAAGGGCACCAACGTCGGCGCGACATTGGCAGCTTTGCAAGGGCTGGGGCGCAAGGTGGCGATCATTCTGGGAGGCGAGGGCAAGGGGCAGGATTTTTCGCCGCTGCGCTTGCCGCTAGCGCGCCACGCACGCGCCGTGGCACTGATCGGGCGGGACGCGCCGATGATCGCGGCAGCGATTGATGGATGTGGCGTCCCGGTTCGGTTCTGCGCCGATATGGAGGCGGCCGTGCGGTGGTGTGCGCATGAGGTTCGCGGCGGTGATGCGGTCCTGATGTCGCCGGCCTGCGCCAGTTTTGACATGTTCCGCAACTACGCGCATCGGGCCGAGGTATTTGTCGAAGCGGTGCATCGGCTGGAAAGGGAGGCGGGCTGATGGTGCCAGCTTTCGACACGCCACGGCGCATTCCCTCCGAGGTCGATCTGACCTTGTTGTGGAGTGGGTTGTTCCTGCTGTTGTTTGGCATGGTGATGGTGTATTCGGCGTCGATCGCGATTGCCGAAGCGGGGCGCCATACCGGCAATCATCCTGCCTACTATCTGGTGCGCCACGGCGTCTTCTTGGCAATCGGCCTGGTCGGCGCAGTGATGGCCTTTCAGGTGCCGATGTCAGCGTGGGAGAAGCTGGCACCTTGGCTGTTTGTGGCGGGCTTCGTGTTGCTGGCGCTGGTGCTGATTCCGGGCGTCGGGCGAGATGTCAATGGCGCGCGGCGCTGGCTCTCGCTTGGCTTTGCCAATTTGCAGCCGTCAGAACTGATGAAGTTGTTTGCGGTGCTCTATGCCGCCGATTACACCGTGCGCAAGATGCCGCACATGCACGACCTGAAAAAAGCTTTTCTGCCGATGGCTGCGGCCATGGTGGCGGTCGGCGTGCTGTTGCTGAAGGAACCGGATTTTGGCGCCTTCGTCGTGATTATCTCGATTGCTATCGGCATCCTGTTTCTGGGGGGCATGCGCGCGCGTCTGTTCGCCGTGCTCATCGTCTTGCTGCTGGCGGCGTTTGCCGTTCTGATCATCGTGTCACCGTACCGGCGCGACCGCATCTTCGGCTTCATGGACCCGTGGTCCGACGCCTTCGGGCGCGGCTATCAGCTTTCGCATGCGCTGATAGCCTTCGGACGAGGCGAGTTGCTGGGCGTCGGGTTAGGCGCCAGTGTCGAGAAACTGTTCTACCTGCCCGAGGCGCATACCGATTTTCTGATGGCGGTGATTGCCGAGGAGCTGGGGTTCGTCGGCGTCGTTGCCGTCATCGTGTTGTTCGGCCTCATGGTGCAGCGCGCTTTCGTCATCGGCCGTCAAGCCGTGGCGCTCGATCGTCTCTACCCGTCGCTGGTCGCCCAGGGGATTGGCATCTGGATCGGGGTGCAGGGCTTCATCAACATGGGTGTCAACATGGGGTTGTTGCCGACCAAAGGCCTGACGCTGCCGCTGATGAGCTTCGGCGGTTCCGGCATTCTGGCCAATTGCGTCGCGCTGGGCATCCTGTTGCGGGTCGATTGGGAGAACCGTCAATTGATGCGGGGGGCGAAATTATGAGCAGAACGCTCCTGGTCATGGCGGGGGGGACCGGCGGGCACGTTTTCCCGGGGTTGGCCGTGGCCGACCTCCTGCATGCGCGCGGCTGGAAGGTTGTGTGGATGGGCAATCCGGACAGCTTCGAAGCGCGGACCGTGCCGCCGCACGGCTACGAGATGGCCTGGGTCAAATTTGGCGCCTTACGCGGCAAAGGGCTGTTGCGCAAGCTGCTGTTGCCGTTCAACCTGCTTTCGGGGTTCTGGCAGGCGTGGAAGCAGCTTCGCCGCATCCGGCCCGATGTCGTGCTGGGAATGGGCGGCTACATCAGTTTTCCGGGGGGTACGATGGCGGTGCTGGCAGGCAAAC
>CAYUYI010000213.1:0-4497 GCA_964448995.1 uncultured Propionivibrio sp.
TTGCAGCTCTCGATCAGTTCCATCGCTTCGCGGAACTTGCCGTTGCCCATCAGGTTGAGCACCTGCGGGATATGGATCTTGACCGGGCAGCCACCCTTGGGATCGGCCTTGCCGGCGACATGCAGGCCAATCTCGCAGGGACGCTCTTCGCACTGCTTGTCGCGCAGCACTTCGAGCCAGACGAGCAGGTCGACCTCGCGGGCCGTCAACCCCACGTTCATGTAGCCGAGATAGCCCTGATTGACCAGTTCGAAGTCGGTCGAGCGCTCCTCCGGGCTGCGGATGTACGGCGGGATGAAGCTCTCCGCCGGCCAGCCGTTGGACAGCCCCTTGAACATCGGGTAGCGGTCCGAGAGGTGCTGGTCGACGGCCTTGACGAACTTGCGCTTGAGACTGAGTGGCACGTTCCAGACAAAGCGCATCAGCACCTTGCTGATATCGTCATCGCGCAGCAGCAGTTCCCAGAAAGTTTTGATGAAATTCTCGGAAAGTTCCGGTTGCTGGAATTCCCAGACGATCGCGTTGGCGCCGTCGGCAATGAACATGTCGCGGAATGCCTGCGGTTCCTTGAGCAGACGGCGCTTCAACAGCTCCATCTGGTTATGGAAGGCGCCGACCG
The DNA here is from genome assembly GCA_964448995.1 of uncultured Propionivibrio sp. Taxonomy (GTDB): domain Bacteria; phylum Pseudomonadota; class Gammaproteobacteria; order Burkholderiales; family Rhodocyclaceae; genus Propionivibrio. The sequence goes on from CAYUYI010000213.1 coordinate 620, forward strand.
CGTCGGATTGCTCCAGGGCTTCGAGCTGTGACCGCGTGCTCTCCAGCGATTCGCTGGCGTTGAGGTAGCGGTACAGATCGTCCTGCGGGTTGTTGGGTGTTGCTTGACTCATCGAATGATCTCCGCATCGCAATTGGCCGAGACGCGCTTGATGCGGGCCTTCAGCTCCGGGGTGACTTCAATGCGCTCGAGAACGCCGGGAATGATCCGGGCCACTTCGCGGGTTTCGCCGTTGATGACCATCTTGGTCTTCTCGAAGATTTCCGAAAGATCCTGGTAGCAGGTCTTGCAGTTGGTGCACTTGGTCGAATCTTCGATCGTGACGATGGCGTCGGCCACGGCCGCTGCGGCGCAACCGCTGGCGGGCGCGGCTGCCGGGGCATTGCCGACCGGCGTGATCGGGATAACCATCCCGCTGCCGACCTGTGCCTTGCTGGAGGCCGCCAGTTCGGACATGGCGCGGGCGATACCGTCGAGCGAAGCGTCGCGCTGCTTGAGCGAATCCTGAACCTGCGCTTGCAGCGCGGCGATGCCGGCCTTGTATTCGCCACTCATCTTCGAGACGTGCTGGCCGTCGAGGTACTGGAGCAGGCTCCAGTGCTTGCGGCGTTCCTCGACGAGCGCCACGACGGCGCGCGACACCCCGATCTTGATCAGCTTCTTCTTGGCATCCGTCGAGAAAATGAACGGTGTCTTGCCCGTACGCTGTGCCTCGGGCAGGTCAATAAACTCATGCACCGGCACCAGATTGGCGGCGTCGGCCTTGAGTTTGCGGAACTGCTTCTTGAAGCGGATTTCGGTCAGGGCAAAATTGGCCGGGGTCAGCGGCACGCTCATCAGTTGCAACTGATCGTTGTCGTCGAGGTACTCGATCGTCGTCGTCGTCCAGGTCTGTTCCGGATCGGGGTTGCCCTCGAGCGAGAACCAGTCGTGCAGCGTCTTGCCGCGGCGCGGGTCATGCACGAACACCGGATTCATCCGGCTTTCCACGGCCAGGCGGGATTGGCGGGCCGAGACGTTGTCGGCGACACCGTGCTCACCCTGGCAGGGCGTATAGACGTCGAGGACGGCCGGCGAATCGGTGTAGGTCAGGAATTCCATCGTGTTCTTGAGGAAATGACCCTGCAGCGCGGTACTCGTCGAGCAGACGAAGACGTTGGAGTGGAACGAGGCGATCAGGCCGAGTTCCTTGCGCGCTTCATACTTGCCGCTATGCGCCGCACCGAAACGGGCGAGGTCCGAGTCCTGACCGATGAAGCTGGAGGTCGAGGCCTGACCGCCGGTGTTCGAATAGGCGCCGGTGTTGAGCACCATGACCTTGATCGGCGTATTGCTGGCCAGAATGCGCGAGAAGGCGCCGAAACCAATATCGTACGTGGCCCCGTCGCCGCCGACAGTGATGATGGTGGGCAAGAGTGCCAGTTCTTCCTTGCTGAGCTTCTCCGAACTCAGGAGGCGCATTTCAGCATCGTGTTGCTCGGCATCGTAGGCGTCGGACAGTTCCAGCTTGGCGGTGCGCAGCGCACGGATGTCGGTCAGTGCCTGTGCCGCAATGCCCTCGAAGATTCCCTTGGCGAGCGGTTGGGCGTCCTGGAACAGACTGTTGACCCACGGATCGTTGTAGGCGTTGAACGGGAAAGTCGAGGCGTACACGCTGCTACAGCCGGTCGAGTTGGCGATGATCGCGCCCGCCGGGCCGTTGCCCGTTGGGCCGCCTTCATAGAGGTACAAGCGCTTTTCAAGAACCTTCAGCGTGTCGGCGATGCGCTGACTACGCGCGGTGTCTTTCTTGCCGAGCGCGGCTTTCTTGGCTTCGAGGGCCGAAATCAGATTTTCCAGCTCAGCGATGTGCGCCTGCTGGCGCTTGTCGGTGATGGCGTGGTTGGTCGCCATGACCTGGCGGATGGCGGTGACTTCGCCGCAGCCGCGACAGCCGCCGTGACCGCCGGTCGTCGAGTAGTAATTGCCGCGATCGAGCAACAGGCGCTTGGGTTCGCCGCCGGCGTCGGTGGCGCCGTCGAAGAAGCGTGCCGGCGTGTTCGGCGTCTTGCTCATGAAATCGAAACGGGTTTGCAGCATTTCGAGCAACGCCGGGGCCTGGTCTTCGGCTTTCAGTGCCTTCGGGCCGCAGACCTCAATGCACTCGAGACAGCCGGTGCACTTCCACGGATCGATGTTGGCGGCAAACAGACCGCCGGTGCCCGGCGCCGATTTTTCCATCGCATCGAAGAACGGACGGGTGCGGGCGACCGGATAGTCGGCAAGCACATCGACCAGTTTGGTGAAATTGGCGAGCAATGTCGCCTGCTTGGTCGGCAGCTTGCCGGCGACTTCGGCGACGATTTCGTGGAAGGCGCGGGCGTCCTTGGTCTGGCGATACACCTCGCGAATGCCTTCAGTCAGCGGAATCACCTGGCCACGCATGGCTTCGCGTTGCGCTTCGGTGATGTCGAGCTGGGCAATACCGGTGGTGAGCAACTGGTGGATGTCATGCACCGAGTTGGGAATCGCCGCGTCCGGGCAGACCAGCGCGCATTCCATGCAGCCGGTGCACACGTCCGGATTGAACACCGGCACGGTGCGGCGGAACAGCCCCTTGTCCTTGGCGCCGGCGCTGCCGGCCGGCATGAACAGGCCTGTACCCGGCAGGACCGGGGCTTCGCCGATCGTACCTTCCTTGAACGGCGTGGTGATCATGTCGGCGAAATACTCGCGATCGAACAAACCGCAGGATGACGAACCCGAGGACTGGCACAACGACGTCGAGAGCGAAACGTTGCGCAGGGCGATGGGCGCCGGCTTGGCGTCGATCTTGGTGAAGGCAGCGGTGTTGTAGTCGACGCGCTGTGTCGATTCGATGCCTTCCTCGATGACCTGCATGTTGCCAGCGACGACGGCATCGCCCTTGGAGCCGAACTTCTTGGTGATCTGCTTACGCACTTTCTCCAGAATCGCCTTCTGCGATGCCCCGCCGGAAACCTGTTTGACGTGGCCGGCAACCGCGCCGATGAAGGCGATGCCCATCATGCGCGTGGCCAGTTCCGGCGTCGGCGCGTTGCGTTTGGCGACGGCGAAGGCGTCGATGATGAAGAAATTGATCTTCTTGTCACGGATCGTCTTGCGCGCCTGTGCCGGCAGATCGGACCACACCTGTTCGGGCGTGGCGTTCGATTGCAGGATGAAGGTGCCGCCCTCGGCGAGCCCCTTGAGCGGGTTGGTGTGCACGAAAGAGCGGTGATCTGGCGAAATGACGACCTCAACGTCCTCCAGCTCGGCGTTGGTGATCTTGATCGGTTCCGGGCTCAGCGTGATGTAGTAATTAGTCGGTGCGCCGCTCTTTTCCGAACCGTATTTCGGTGCCGACTTCGAGTGCATGTCGAGCACGCCGGCGAGGATGTCGGTGAGCAATTTGCCCGAGGCAATCGTGCCGTAACCCCCGACCGAATGGAAACGCACGCGGAAGGCTGAATCCGGCAGCAGGCGCGGATTGGCTTCGGTTTCGAGCGCCATCAGTTCGGTTTCAGGGTAGGCCGCCTTCATGCGCTTCTGCAGTTCGGCCATGCGCGGATTCGCCGTCTTGGAGAAGAATTGCGAGCCGAGATAGATCAGCGGGGCGCTCGTGCCGGTCTGCATCGATTTGAACGCAGCGATCAGGTGGCGCGGTTGCAGGTCGTGGCCGCCGAGGCCGAAGATGGCCGTGGTCAGCTTCGGAATCGCCTTGATCGTCGGGATGTCGGCATGGCGGGCCATCTTGGCTTCGCCATTTTCGCGCGCCTTGAACAGGGCTTGCGTGACGAGCGCGGTCAGTGCGGTTTGGTCGGAGCGTTCGAGCACGGTCACGGCCTTCTTGCCGGCCAGCGCTGCGACCACTTCGGCTT
>CAYUYI010000214.1:0-4485 GCA_964448995.1 uncultured Propionivibrio sp.
ATCGGTTCGCCGATGAAGTTGATGGCCAACTTCAGCGACCCGTCGCCGAAGGGCTTGCCCGGGAAATTGGCGACCGAAGCGAGACCGATCAGCACGATCGGCAACACCAGTGGCGTGAAGGCCGAGAAGGCACTGGGCAGCGTCTTGAATTTTTCCAGCAATTCCTCGTACGACACCGAGGTTTCGGCGATGACTTCATATTGGCTGGCGAACTTCGTTGCCCACAGATAACCGGCAATGGTCACCGGAATCGCCACGATCAGGCCGATGAAAATCACCATCCCCAGATCGGCATGCAGGTTGTTGGCCGCGGCGATGGGTCCCGGCGTTGGCGGCACCAACGTGTGCGTGGCATACAGCCCGGTCGACAGCGCGGTGGCCATGACCGCCATGGAGACGCCGGATTTCTTTGATAACGACTTGTTCAGGGCGGACAGGATGACGAAGCCGGAATCGCAGAATACCGGGATCGACGTGATATAGCCGATGATGCTCATGGCCAGCGCCGGACGCTTGGCCCCCACCCACTTGAGCACCGTTTCGGCCATGGTCAGCGCCGCACCGGTTTGCTCCAGAAAGACGCCGATGATCGTGCCGGCGATGATGACGATGCCAATCCGCTCGACCGTGCCGCCAAAGCCCTTCATGATGGTCTTGGTCACATCGATCGGATTCATCCCGGCGGCAAAACCAACGAAAAAGGACGCCGCCAGCAGCGCCAGAAAAGCATGTACCTTGAATCTGGAAATAAGCAGCACAATCATCACGATTGCGACTGCCAGTATGACAAGCAACATCGGTCCCTGTACCATGATTCCCCTCCTCAGCGTTAACTTCGATTAGAAATCCTTCCTCGCCGCGCGAACCACCCGGCACAACCGCGCCGAGCCGGCTTCGATCAGTGCACCGCCCGCCTGCATGCAGGCTTCCAGCGTCATCGGCCGGTCGCAAATACTCATGACGGCGTCGATACCCTGCGCCAGCACATCGTCCGCGCCGTCCCCGAGCCCGCCCGACAGGCAGAACACCGGTACGCCGAACTGTTTAGCCACCTTGGCCACCCCCACCGGCGCCTTGCCGAAAGCCGTCTGGAAATCGGTACGACCCTCGCCGGTAATGACGAAATCAGCCGTCTTGACGATCTCGGCAAAACCCACCGCGTCGAGTACGATCCCGACCCCCGGGCGCAATCGGGCCGACGTGAAGAACATCAGGCCGGCCCCCAATCCGCCTGCGGCGCCCGCGCCCGCAATTTCCGCAACGTCCCGACCGGTTGCCTGACGCGCGTGCACGGCGAAATGTGCCAATGCCGAATCGAGCTGGGTCACCAACGCCGGCGTCGCCCCCTTCTGCGGCCCGAACACCGCCGAGGCGCCCCGGGGCCCGCACAGCGGGTTATCGACGTCGCACGCAACGATCAGTTCGGCTTCCTGCAAGCGCGGGTCGAGTCCGCCCAAATCGATGCGCGCCAGCTTCGCCAGCGCGGCACCGCCCTCCGCCAGTTCCGTCCCTTCGTCATCGAGGAATCGCGCGCCCAGCGCACGGGCCATGCCAGCGCCGCCATCATTGGTCGCGCTCCCCCCGATGCCGATAATGATCCGCCGCAAGCCGGCATCGAGCGCCGCCCGCATCAACTCACCCGTTCCGAAAGTCGTGGTGATGCGAGGATCGCGCCGTTCTGCCGGCACCAAGGGCAACCCCGACGCTGCGGCCATTTCGATCACCGCCGTCCGCCCGTCGCCCAAGACACCCCATTGCGCGGTAACGGGCTCGCCCAGCGGTCCGGTGACCGTATTCGTTCGCAACTGACCCTCGGTCGCGGAGACCAGCGCCTCGACGGTTCCCTCGCCGCCATCGGCGATCGGCACCTTCCTGACCTCAGCATCGCCGAAGACGGCATGGACACCGCGCGCCATGGCGTTGGCAACTTCCAGCGCAGACACGCTCCCTTTGTATGAATCCGGCGCAACGACAATTCGCAAGACATCCCCCTAGCACAGTTTGTTATTGGCTGCGTAGCCTAAACATCGGATACCATGGAAACATCCGGCAAGTGCACAAATCCGCGCGGTGGTTATGCCGTTATTTGTGTGCAAGCGCCCAAACATCGAGCAGCTTCGCTTGAACGAGACACGCATGGTGACCATCGAGGCAAGACTGGCGCAGGAAATCGTTGAACGGGCCATGAAGATCATTCCGTTCAACGTTAACGTCATGGACAGGCGCGGCATCATCATTGGCAGCGGCAAAGCGGCTCGCATCGGCGAACTCCATTCGGGCGCTCAGCTTGCCCTTGCCCACGGACGCCCGGTCGAAATCGACGAGGCCACCGCACGCACGCTTCCCGGCGTCAAACCCGGCGTCAATCTGCCGCTGACCGTGCGCGGGCAGACCTGCGGTGTCGTCGGATTGACCGGGGAGCCGGAAACGGTCCGGCAATTCGGCGATCTGGTGCGCATTTCCGCTGAAATGATTCTCGAGCAGGCGCAACTGATTGGCGAGCTGCAGCGGGAAAAGCGTTACCGGGAAGAATTCGTGTTCCATCTCGTCAAGCAGGAGGGGACGACACGTGGCGATCTCGAAGCCTGGGCGTTGAGGCTCGGCATCGACTTCCAACATCCGCGCGCCGTCATCGCCATTGTCCCGACCGACGCGAATCTGCGCCCCGATCTCGCGCTCGCCGAACTGCAGCATTTCCAGACCCGGCTAACGGCGCAGTCGCCGGAAATACTTGCCGCGGCGCTGTCGCCCCGCGAATTCGTCATCATCGAATCTTTCGCCGGACGTTCGCCACAAACGAGCGAGACGACGTTTTCCCGACAGCGCCTGAAACATTTCGAGGCGCTGTTGCGTGCCGAAACGGCCGTACCGTTCGTGCTCTCGATCGGGGTTGCGCTGACCGGCATCGAAGGCATTGCCATTTCCTACAAGAGTGCGTGTCGTACACGCCGTGTCGGGCAGCAGCGCGAACCGCAAGCGAGTTCCCACTCCTTTTATGAACGCAGCCTGCCCGTTCTTCTTTCCAGCCTCGACGCCGGCTGGCAGGCCGAACAACTGCGCCAGCCGCTCGACCGGTTGACGCGCATCGACAAACGCAACGGCACGCTGCGGCATACCCTGGACGCGTGGTTCACCCACAACGAGCACCCGCTCGCCACGGCCAACGCCCTCGGTATTCATCGCAACACGCTGGATTACCGCTTGCGCCAGATCAGCGAGATCACCGGCCTAGATCTTGAACGGACCGATGACCGCCTGCTGCTCTACATCGCCATGCAGCTGGACGGCTAGGCCTCCCGGTGGGGGCTGGCCGGTACCGAAGAAACGCCATGCTAGAATTGCGCCCCATGGAAATTTCACTCAACGGCGAACTGCGCCAGTTTCCCGCACCGCTTTCGGTGGCGGCGCTGGTCGAAGCGCTCGGCCATGCCGGAAAACGGATTGCCGTCGAACGCAACGGCGAAATCGTGCCGCGCGGACGGCATGCCGAAGTCTTGCTGGCAGAGGGCGACACCCTGGAAATCGTCGTCGCCGTCGGCGGCGGCTGAGCCTTCCCTTCCTTCAGGAGATACCATGGACCCATCCCTGCACAGCCTGACGATTGCAGGCAAGACCTACCGCTCTCGCTTGCTCGTCGGTACTGGCAAATACAAGGATTTTGCCGAAACGCGGACGGCCATCGAGGCATCCGGTGCCGAGATCGTCACCGTTGCCATCCGTCGCGTGAACATCGGCCAGAACCCCAGCGAACCCAATCTGCTCGACGCGCTACCGCCCTCGGAATTCACCATCCTGCCAAACACCGCGGGCTGTTATACCGCCGATGACGCGATCCGTACCCTGCGTCTTGGCCGCGAACTCCTCGATGGCCACCCGCTGTGCAAGCTCGAAGTGCTGGGCGATCCGACCAATCTTTTCCCGAACATGCCGGAAACGCTGAAAGCCGCCGAGATTCTCGTCAAGGACGGCTTCCAGGTGATGGTGTACTGCGCCGACGACCCGATCCAGGCCAAGATGCTGGAGGATATCGGCTGTGTCGCGGTCATGCCGCTCGCTTCGCTGATCGGCTCCGGCATGGGCATCGTCAATCCGTGGAACCTGCGCCTGATCATCGACAGCCTCAAGGTGCCGGTCCTGGTCGACGCCGGCGTCGGCACCGCCTCTGACGCGACGGTCGCCATGGAACTGGGCTGCGACGGCGTGCTGATGAACACCGCCATCGCCCATGCCAAGAATCCCGTACTGATGGCCAGTGCCATGAAGAAGGCCGTTGAGGCCGGGCGCGAAGCCTTCCTCGCCGGGCGCATGCCGCGAAAATATTACTCGGCCGACCCCTCGTCGCCGACCACCGGGCTGATCGGCTCGTGAACGACGTGGTCGAAACGTCAGGCGAAGCGTCCGAGCGAGAGGAAGGCGTCTATACCGCCGGACGTGCCGGACACATCCGCAGTTATGTCCTGCGCCAAGGCCGCGTCTCGAACGCGC
>CAYUYI010000215.1:0-4484 GCA_964448995.1 uncultured Propionivibrio sp.
ACCAGTTGACCGGCTTGAGACCCTGGTAGAGATAGCCTTTGTCGAGAATCTTGCCCAGTGCGCGGATTTCGTCGGCTTCGGTCTTGAACGCCAGCGTCAGGTAGGGATCATCCCATTTACCAAGGATGCCGAGGCGGATGAAATCCTTCTTCTGGCGCTCGACCTGCTCGTTGGCAAAGGCACGGCACAGTTCGCGCACCTTGTCGCCGGGGATGTGCTTGCCATGCAGCTTCTCGATCTGGTGCTCGATCGGCAGACCGTGGCAGTCCCAGCCGGGAATGTAGGGGGCGTCGAAGCCGGCCAGCGTCTTCGAGCGGACGATGATGTCCTTGAGAATCTTGTTGACCGCGTGGCCGATGTGAATGTCGCCGTTGGCGTAGGGCGGGCCGTCGTGCAGCACGAAGCGCGGACGGCCTTTCGAGGCTTTGCGGATCTTCTCGTAGAGCTTTTTTTGTTGCCAGTCGGCGACCCATTGCGGCTCGCGTTTGGCGAGATCGCCGCGCATCGGGAAAGTGGTGTCAGTCAGGTTCAGGGTGTTTTTGTAGTCGGCCATGGCGTCACTTTTGCGTGAAATACTGTCTTGCGGAGTTTAAATCGTCGGAAATCTGGCGCTTCAACGCCGCCAGATCGGAAAACTTCTGCTCGTCGCGCAGCTTGTGCAGGAAGCGCACGGAGAGGTGGGCGCCGTAGAGGTCGCCGGAAAAATCGAAGAGATGCACTTCCAGCAGCGGCGCGATGCCTTGATCGACACTCGGGCGGAAGCCGATGTTGGCTACGCCGGCGTACGGGCCGTGGGGCAAGCCGCGCACCTCGACGGCGAAAACACCGGTGAGCGGCGGCCGATTGTGCTTGATGCGGATATTGGCGGTCGGCACGCCCAGTTGCCGGCCAAGTTGGCGCCCGGCGATGACGCGCCCGTCGATGACATAGGGGCGCCCCAGCAATCGCGCCGCATCTTCCATGCGACCTTCCGCCAGCGCTTGACGCACGGCGGAACTGGAAACACGCGCCCCGTCGAGTATCACGCTGGGGACTGTATTGACCGAAAATCCCGCACGCTGTCCGGCCGTCTGCAGCATCGCGAAATCGCCCCGCCGGCCGGCGCCGAAACGGAAGTCGTCGCCAACGATCAGATGCTTTACGCGCAGGCAGCCGACGAGCAAACGCTGAATGAACGTCTCGGCTTCCAGGGTGGCCATTGCTGTATTGAAGCGCCATACGCAGGCCAAATCGATGCCTTCGTCGGCGATCAATTCCAGTTTTTCGCGCAGCGTCGACAGGCGTGTCGGGGCCGTGTCCGGTACGAAAAAATCGCGCGGATGCGGTTCGAAAGTCAGCACGGCCGGGAGGAGCTTCCGCGCTTTGGCGATCCCCCTGATTTCCTGCAGCAAGGCGCGGTGGCCCAGATGCACGCCATCGAAGTTGCCGATGGTCAGTGCCGTGGGGGCGGGAACCGGTGATGAAAAGCTGCGGAAAACGAGCATTGCGGCGCGGCGACGGAAAGGGGAAGAAAGGGCGAAAAAGCCTGAATTATAACGGTTTTGGCGGGGGTTGTCGGGTGCGCGCGGGCTATCGAGGACGAGAATGAAACGCCTGTTTGCCGTGTTCCGGTTCGTTTGGCTGAATCCTCGATTCCGGTATTCGCGGTAAGGATGATATCCGTGCTCGACTTGTCTTGCCGACCGGCATTTCTTGCGATGATGAGCTACCGGGCGAACATTTCTCATCGATTGGGTCGCGTGACGTTTGGCGCGTTATCCATTCCGGTGGTGCCGGTCTGTTCGTGAGCGTGGGGAAAATGGCAAGAACTCGTCATCTGATCATGCCGATCCGTACCGGTTGAACGGTTGACGCCTCGGGAATCCGAGCGCTAAGGTGGCGTGATTGAATACAATTTTGTCATCATGGCGACGGGCGTGCGTGCCCGAAGGAGCGGGTATTGGAGCAGCCAGCAGATTCGACGCAGATCCCGACCGGTGCGGCCAGTCATTCAATCGCTGCGCATGGTGAGTGGTGTTCGGCCCGGGGAGATCGTCGCCGCGACGGTTCTGATGCGTGGCGCTTCCGTCTGATGTCTGGATCGGCGGCGCGGGCGGTTGTTGCGGCGTGTTGCGTAGCACCGCTCTTCGTTTCTCCGCCCGCCATGGCGCAGGCGGGCAGGGTGGATCAGGTGGTCTGTGCCGAGATCGCCCCGTATTGCTTTGTGGAGAACGCCGAAAAGAAGGGCTACGTTTACGAGATCGGACGAGAAATTCTCAGGCGTCTCGGTCAGGCAGACCGGATCGAGTTTCAGCCGCTGGCACGCTCCATTCATTCGGTTCAGAACGGCGAGCGAACGATTTCTTTGTGGCTGGGGCGGATTCCGCAGCGCGAGAACACGGTTCACTGGATCGCGCCGATTGTCACCGATGCCTTCCATATTTACACCCTGAAGAACGGTCCCGATGCCGTCACGCTCGAAAAGGCCCGGGCCTTGGGGGTGCTGGCGGCCACCATTGCCGGATCAAATATCGTGGCGGCGAGAGATCTCGGTCTTGCGCGCATTGACTCGACGGCTTCCGAAGATGCCAATGGCAAAAAACTGCTGAGTGGGCGAGTGGACGGGTGGATCAGTTCCGGGGCCGTCGTCGGCAATTTCGTCTTCAGGCACCACCTCGATCCGGAGCGGATCGTCCGGGGCGTCAAGATCACGGATTACACCGCGTTTATCGTGGCTTCGCCGGATGTCGACGGGAAAACACAGGCGGAATGGAAAAGAATTCATGAGGCGCTGGTGCGTGAGGGGTTTGTCGCGAAAGCGCAGAAGAAATATGGGGTTCCTGAAAAATAGCCACGTGTGGCCGTTGGTTTGCGGCCCGGTATCCGATCCGGCTTGCTTCAGTTCGTCGCGGGTTCGACCGCAAGCAATGTCCGCGCGCCGAGCAGGCCGGTCCGGTACTGCACGCGGACCCGCCGCATCTCGGTTAGCGGAACGCCCGTGTCGGCGGGCGACCAGGCGCGGTCGTAGCGGCCCATGAAATAGCGGCCGGGCGGCAGGTCGGGGGGCGCGTCGTGCAAAAGGGCGAAATAGTGAATCTTCGGGCTTCGCCTGACGGGTGACGATTCGATGCGGGCGACCGGCGCGACGACCACGCTGTCGGGGCCTGCGCTGCCCAGGCCGTTGATGGCCGGTGCCACCATGAGGCCCAGCACCGGGGCGGCGGCCAGGGTGGAAACCGCCTGCAGGAGACAGTGCAGTTTCGTTGCCTGGCCATCCGCCGCCAAGCCGGCTTGCCGCAATTGCGTATTGAGCGCCAGTGCGTACAGCGCGATCAGCCCACCGGCCGGCAGCCACAGGCGCTCGCCGGGCAGGGTATTCAGCGACCCGAACGCCGCATTGAGCGCTGCCAGCGCGACGGCCAGTACCAGGCTGCCGATAAAAAAGGCGAAAGGCAGCAGGAGAGTTCGGCGCTTCGAGCGCTCTGCGGGCGTGTCGGACATGGGTATTGGCGTATCCGTTCAGAACAAATGGCCTCGCCGCATGGGGGCTGCTGAATCGAGGCCTGATGGATCATTTCGCTGCCCCGGGGGTCGAGACGCCCGAGCGGCGCGGTGTCTCCGTGACATGCGCATCCTGTTTTTTGCCACCCTCGCGTTTCATGATGGTTTCAAATGTCTTGTCCTTCTTCATCGCTTCCAGCGCATCGGACCAGGCTTTGACGGTGGCGGCTGGCGTGGTTTTTGAAAAAGCGATCCAGATCTGAATCTGTGCGAACGTCAGTGCCAGTTTCACGTTCTCCGCTTGGTAGCCGGCAGAAGTTGCGATGGTGGCGACCGCCGTGTCGGCCATGGCCATGGCATCGATCCGGTCAGCCATGAGTTTCTTGAAGTTCTTCACGTTGTCCGTCGCGCGCTCCAGGTTGGTCAGCCCGGCCTTGGCGAGGATTTGTTCGCGCGCGTCTTCGCGGAACGTGCCGATGGCCGCGAGCTTTTTCGCATCTTCCAGATTGCCTAGCACGATCCGGGAATCGGCCCGCACGTAAAGTCCGTAGTTGATCTCGGTAATCGGGCCAACCCAATGGAAAAGCGGGTCGCGGTCTGCCGTGCGCGCAACGGTGAAGAGCACGGTGTTGGGTTCGCGTTGAAGCTTGTTGTAACCGCGAGCCCAGAGCACCTCCTGGATCGGGTCGGTATTGCCGACCCGGCGCTGGATTTCGCGCACGATCTCGACCGCGTAACCGCCGAGCTTTCCGTCGGCCGTTTTGGTCTGCGCCGGCGGGGCAATTTCGGCCAGGATGGTCAGGGACTGGGCGGCAGCCGCGCAGGAAAGTCCGGCGAATAGCAGCAGCGCCGATTTGACGATACGAGTCCGGAATTTCATGTCGTTATCTCCATGGCAAATCCGCTACGCTTATCGGCGTGTGAACGCCGCTACCCCTGTTGGATTGGAGCAATGTGCAGATTTTTACACGGGATCGGTTGGATTGAGAAGGAATGTCTTGGCG
>CAYUYI010000216.1:0-4469 GCA_964448995.1 uncultured Propionivibrio sp.
TGTCGCCGACTGTCATACGCCTGGTTAAGCAAGCTGGCGTCAAAGCCGCAGCCTGATCGGCTGCCGGGGGAGCCCTGTCTGTGAACGCCGGTACTGAGTCACCATCGGATATGGTGGTTCTCGGCAAGATTGTGGCGCCTTATGGCCTCCAGGGTGCGGTGAAAATTCATCCCTTCGCCGATGATCCGCGGGCTTGGTCAAAGCTGTCGCAGTGGTGGTTGGGCAAGGAAGGCGCGGATCCGGCGAGTTGGCAACCGACGAAGTTGATTCGTTGCAAGCTACGTGACGATGTTCTGGTTGCCGAGTTGGAATGTTTGCCTGATCGCAATGCTTCGGAAGCGGCTAAAGGCATGCTGATTGGTGTGCCTCACGATGCCCTGCCGCCGACCGGAGAGAATGAGTATTACTGGGCCGATTTGATCGGTCTGGTGGTGGTAAATGCTCGTGGTCAGACGCTGGGCGAGGTGCTTGGCCTCATCGAAACGCCTGGCAACGACGTCTTGCGGGTCGGAGATAGGGAAGGAAATGAACGCCTGTTGCCGTTTGTGGCGGCGGTTGTTCTTGAAGTGGATTTGCCGGCACGGTGCATCCGTGTCGATTGGGAAGCTGACTGGTGATATCGGCGGTCGGCGGAAAGCTTCGTGGTGCTGGTCTGGTGGCCGATGCGATTACGCTGTTTCCCGAGATGTTCACGGCGCTTACACATTCCGGTGTGACGCGTCGGGCACTGGAGGAGGGTCGCTGGCGTCTGAATTTTTGGAATCCACGTGATTTCACCGAGGACAATCATCGCACCGTCGATGATCGGCCCTACGGCGGCGGACCGGGCATGGTGATGTTGTCCGGACCGCTGGAAATGGCAATTGGCGCCGCTAAGGCTAGACAGGCTGCCGTGGGCGTGGCGACGAGCCGGGTGGTGTACCTCTCGCCGCAGGGGGCGCCGCTGACGCATCGGCGGGTGATGCGGTTTGTTGAAATGGCCGGGGAGGAAGGTTTGATCCTGCTCTGCGGCCGTTATGAAGGGATTGACGAACGTCTGATTGAGCGTTGCGTCGATGAAGAACTATCGATCGGGGATTTCGTGCTTTCAGGCGGGGAAATCCCAGCAATGGCCTTGCTGGACGCCATTGTCAGGCAGTTGCCGGGCGTGCTGAACGATGCACTGTCGGCAGCCGAAGATTCGTTTGTCGCGGGCTTGCTGGATTGCCCGCACTACACGCGGCCGGAGGAATACGAAGGTCAGCGGGTGCCGGATGTGCTGTTGTCCGGTCACCACGAGCAGATTCGTCGCTGGCGTCTGATGCAGGCGCTGGGGCGGACATGGCAGCGGCGGCCCGACTTGTTGGACGGGCGAATGCTGTCGAAAGAGGAAACGCAACTCCTGGGGCAATTTCAGGAGCAATGCGGTCAGGAAACGATAAAGGAGTTACAAAATGAATCTGATAGCGCAACTTGAGCAAGAAGAAATCGCCCGTCTGGGCAAAACCATTCCCGAATTTGCCCCTGGCGATACTGTCGTCGTTCAGGTCAAGGTTAAGGAAGGTACGCGCGAGCGTCTGCAGGCTTACGAAGGTGTTGTGATCGCCAAGCGTAATCGCGGTCTCAATTCGAGTTTTATCGTTCGCAAGATCTCCTCTGGAGAAGGCGTCGAACGGACGTTCCAGACCTATTCCCCGCTGGTGGCGGCGATCGAGGTCAAGCGTCGCGGCGACGTGCGTCGTGCCAAACTGTACTATCTGCGCGAACGTTCGGGCAAGTCGGCGCGCATCAAGGAAAAGCTGTCGCACAAGGCGAAACCGGCCAAGCACGACTAATTATCAGTTTTTCTGAATTGGAAAGCGGGGCTGCGTCGAAAGACGTGGCCCCTTTTTTTGGCCAAATGACTCAAAAATTGTGTGGTTAAGATATAAATCTATAAAAACTTTTTTAAATGTTTTCTTGATTGACAATATATTTCTATTTAAGTTAAATTAAACGGTAATTTTTTGCCATTTAATGTTCTTATGTCACAGTCTGTTCTCTGGGGTGAGTTTGCCAAGGCAATTCGCCATGAGCTGAAACCTGCGCTCGGCTGTACCGAGCCGATATCTTTGGCGCTGGCCTGTGCGGTTGCTGCCCACCATCTTGGTGGGATTCCCGAAAGAATCGAAGCGAAGGTTTCCCCCAATCTGATGAAGAATGGCATGGGGGTGACGGTGCCGGGAACCGGGATGGTCGGTTTGCCAATTGCAGCAGCGGTTGGTGCGCTTGGCGGTGATCCGGATGCTGGTCTGGAGGTGCTGCGCAAGATTACGCCGCAGATCGCGGCAGCCGGCAAGGCAATGCTCGCGGAGGACCGAGTTGCCGTTGGAATCGCCGAGGTTCCGCACGTCTTGTATTCGGAAGCGTGCCTGATGCGGGCTGGCGAGTCGGTCCGGGTGTGTATCGTCGGCAGCCACACCCACGTGGCACGCATCGAGAAGAATGGGACCTTATTATTCCTTGCTGATGAAATAGCAGATGCGCCGGTTGCCCGCTATTCGCTTGATGGTGCGACGGCGTCGCTTGTCTTCGATTACGCGGCTTCGGCCTCTCTGGACGAACTCGGCGCGATCGTTCTTGAATCGGCGCGGCTCAATGCGGCGTTGGCCGATGCGGGGCAGGGCGGCGATTACGGGCTGCACGTTGCCGCGACCATGCAGCGTAACGTGATGCGGGGACTGCTTTCGAACGACCTGCAGACACGCATCGTGATGCGGTCAGTGGCTGCCTCTGACGCGCGCATGGGGGGCGCCGTATTGCCGGCGATGAGCAATTCCGGCTCGGGGAATCAGGGCATCACGGCGACCTTGCCGGTCGTGGTGGTTGCACAGCATGTCGGGGCGAGCACAGAGAAGCTGGCGCGTGCCTTGCTGCTATCGCACCTGATGGCTATATATATCCACTATCGGCTCCCCAAGCTGTCCGCCTTGTGTGCCGTGACCACGGCGGCGATGGGCGCGGCGGCCGGCATGGCGTGGTTGCTCGGTGGCGATTACCGGACGGTCAGCATGGCGATCTGCAGCATGATCGGCGATCTGGCCGGCATGATTTGCGATGGCGCCTCGAACAGCTGCGCAATGAAGGTTTCAACGTCCGTTAGTTCTGCCTACAAGGCCGTGCTGATGGCACTCGACAATTCACGCGTGACGGGTCAGGAGGGCATTGTTGCCGACGATGTGGACGATTCGATTGCCAATCTTTGTGCGTTGGCCAGTGAAGGCATGGCGCAGACCGACCGGCAGATCATCGAGATCATTCTGAACAAGTGTTAGGTGCCCACTATTCGTCGATTGACAGGTAATCGAGCGGCAGTGCGCTGGTGTGCTTGATTTCTTCCATTGCAAAGCTGGAGCTCACCTCGAAAATCTCAATGTGGCTAGTCAATTTTTTGTAGACCGCGTCATATGCAGCGATATCAGGCACGGCGACGCGTAACAGGTAGTCGATGGAGCCACTCATGCGATAGAAATCGACCACTTCTGGGATGGCGTTAACGATTTCGCGCAGTTTTTCGAACCATTCCTGGTTATGTCGGTTGGTTCGCAGCAGGACGAAAACGGTGACGCCGACATTGAGCTTTTTTGCATCGAGGATGGCGACTCGGCGCTGGATATAGCCCTGTTCCTCCAAGCGTTGGATGCGTCGCCAGCAAGGGGTCGAAGACAGCTTGACGCGGCTCGCGATTTCAGAAAGCGGCAAGTCCGCGTTGTCCTGGAGAAGTGTCAGGATTTCTTTGTCGATTCGATCCATCGTCTACCTGCGTTGTTAGTCGGTCTTGCGCGGATGTGCCGGGTGCTGCTTGGTGTTTTCAATCAGTGCATAGGCGGAATGGTTGTGAATCGACTCAAAATTTTCCGATTCGACGATGTAGGAATGGATTCGGTCTTCTGCATTGAGGCGCGCGGCAACGTCGCGAACCATGTCTTCGACGAACTTCGGGTTGTCGTAGGCGCGTTCGGTGACAAATTTTTCATCGGGCCGCTTGAGCAGTCCGTAAAGCTCGCAGGAAGCTTCCGACTCGACGAGTTGAACGATTTCCTCGATCCAAACAAGTTTGTTGAGGCGGGCCGTCACCGTGACATGTGAGCGCTGATTGTGCGCGCCACGTTCCGAGATTTTCTTCGAGCAGGGGCACAGGCTGGTAACCGGGACGACGACTTTGACCGTCGATGCGATTTCCCCGTGGCAGATTTCTCCGATCAGCGTGACATCGTAGTCAATGACGCTCTGGACGCCGGAAACCGGCGCTGCCTTGTTGATGAAGTAGGGGAAATTCATTTCGATATGGCCCGTTTCCGCCTCAAGTTTGCGGGCCATCTCGCGCAGCATTGCCGGGAAGTTTTCAACCGAAATTTCACGCTCGCGGGTGTTGAGAATTTCCACAAAACGCGACATGTGCGTGCCTTTGAAGTTGTGCGGCAGGCTCACGTACATGTTGAAAATGGCGA
>CAYUYI010000217.1:0-4428 GCA_964448995.1 uncultured Propionivibrio sp.
CGCCATCACCGTGCCGCCATCCTGCACGAGACCGTCAGCAGCGCGCGCACCACCGACACCGGCCGCAACTGGTGGTACTGGCTGGATCGGCTATTCCTGCACAAACGCTGGGGGCTGGTCGGCAGCCTGCTCGTATTCTCCGCGGTCCTGTTCATCGTCCTGCAGATCAGCACCTTGATCGACACCTGGACTTCGGCACGCCTCGCGGCCTGGGTTCAGCAATGGCAACCTGATTCGACTGCCGGCATCATCGGCCGTGCGGTCGCCGACGGACTCGTCGGGCTGGTCGGTATCGTCATGCCTTACATGCTGCCGCTGGTGCTGTTGCTGGTCGCGCTCGAGGAATCGGGGGTCATGCATCGCGTTGCCTTCGTCGTCGACCGAGGCTTCCACCGCATCGGGTTGCACGGTGGTGTCGCTGTTCCGTTCCTGATGGGGCTGGGCTGCAACGTACCGGCCATTTCGGCGGCGGCACTGACCGGATCGCGGCGCGAACGCGTGGTCGCCGCCATCCTCATCACCTTTGTCCCCTGTTCGGCACGCTCGGCGATCCTGTTGGCCATCGGCGGAAAGTATCTGGGGGGCCTCGGCGTCGTCGCCATCTTCGCGCTGACACTGGTCGCCATCGCCGCCCTCGGCAGACTGCTGGCCTGGCATCTGCCTGAGAGCGCACCCGGCATGATCCAGGCCATCCCGCCCTATTCGCTGCCGCGCTGGCATCGCGTCTGGCGAAAAACCTGGTCTCGCACCGAAGACATCGTCACCATCGTCACGCCGCTCCTCGTCGTCGGCAGCGTGGTACTTGCCCTGCTCAGCCACGTGGGCGCCGACGCCGTGATCAACACCCTGCTGACCCCGATCACCACGTGGTGGCTTGGCCTGCCCGAAGCACTGGGCGTACCGATTCTCTTTGGCGTATTGCGCAAAGAGCTTTCGATGCTGATGATCCAGCAGGCGCTGGGCGCCACCGACATCGGGCACGCGCTCGATTCGGTGCAGATTTTCACCTTTCTCGTCTTCCTCACCTTCTACGTGCCGTGCCTGTCGACGTTTGCCGTCACCTGCAAAGCGCTCGGCCGCAAGGTCGCGTGGTTTTCGGCCTCTGTTTCGCTGGCCAGCGCGCTGGTCCTGTCCGGCGTCATCCGCCTGATTCTCGAAATCGCCCGGCATCTGCGCTGATTTTCGGGGGTGCTTGGACAAAGCGCCGCAAAAGGCGACAATAGTCCATCATGGATCACCTGATCAAAGATTCCGCGACGCTGGAACTCTACGCTTGGCTCGATCCGGAAGCCGAGCTCCCGGGATGGGACGTGCTGACCGGCAACCCGTTCGGCACCTCCCTCCCCGAAGATCAGTTCACCACGGTCCAGAACTACTTCGCCGAATATCACCTCGAGTATTACCGGCAACGGCTCTACAACGCCTTTCCCAGCCGCCTGCACGCGCTGCTTCTGTTTGCGACGAAGGTCGATGCCGAAAATTTCCGCACCAAACACCCGAGCCGTGTCTTCGGCAAGTACCTCGTCCGTGCGCGCAGCAAGGGCACCTACACCGTATCGTTCCACGATTCGAGCTGGCTGGACTACCTGCGCCTACCGCACAGCCTGAGCCTGTCGACACTCGACGAGGTATCCAACTACTACTGGAAAGGCACGCTGGTCGAAGAAATCGGGCTACGCTTCATGGACGAGCCGTGGTGGGAGCCTCCCGTCATCGAAGCCTTGTTCCAGGGCAAACTCGAACCCGTCAGCATGCAGCCACAGATGCAGTGGCTGCCCGGCCTGTTCTGACGTCCAGAATCAGTCTTTGCCGATCGTCTCGCCCATCAGTTTGCCCGACGTCGCCCCCACCGGCTTGCCGGATGTCGCCCCCACCGCTTTGGGCGGCGGCGTCGGTTTGACGGGCTGGACCGGCTGAATCGGCTGCGGCGGGATCGGCCGGACTGGATGGATCGGTTGAATCGGATGAATCGGCACCAGCGGATGCGGGCGATTCAGCACCGTGGCGTAGCGCATGAAAAAGCGAACGGGCGCTGCCCGCTTGAGCACGCGCCCGGCACCATCGACGATGGCCGCATCGATCTGCGCCTGCTGATTGGGCGCTGGCAGCGAATCGCCCCAGAACTCGGAAGGAATCAGCAACTCCGTGCTGGTAAAACGCTGCGCCAGTTCGCGCCCGTTGATGCGCACCACGAAGGCATGGCCCTCGCCAAGCAACAGGCGCGGCTCGACCACCAGACGCACCTCGAACGCCCCGGTATTGGCGACCACGCTCCCGCCGTCCTCGGGCGACACAATCAGAAAATTCGCGTAGGCCGATGCGGCATCATCGCGGCGCGAATCACCGCTCGAGCCACTCGCCCCCTTGGCCGCGCCCGCCCCTGGCGGCGCGACGGCGCCATTCTTGCCCCCCGCCTGCGATGTCTCGACCGTCGAGGCATTTTTCTCCACCGGGACGACGCTCAGCGGGCGCAACCGCACCTCCTTGGCGCCAGACTGCGGCTTGTCGGAAAACACCGGCCCCTTTTCGCCCTGGGTGACATACACCCCCTGCGCGAACGCCGCTGCGCTGCACGCCAGCATCCATGCGCCACACCACTTTGCCACGCCGAAAACTGTCATAAGTGCATCCCAAAGCAGAACTCCCGACAGTCATTCTAGCCGTGATCCGGCGTCAACGCCGGGAAAAGCACCGATTACGCGCGCGGATCGGGCTTGTCCGGATCAATCCCCAGACGAACGAGCGCCTGGTGCACGACCGTCGGCGATAGCGCGCCGTCATCGGCCAGGCTGCGCAAGGCAGCCAGCGCGATGTAACGCGAATCGATCTCGAAGAAATCGCGCAGTGCCACGCGCGTATCGGAGCGACCGAACCCATCCGTACCCAACACGGTATAGGCGCGGGGAATCCAGTTGCGAATAAGATCGGGATAGGCCCGGACAAAATCGCTGGCGGCGATCACCGGCCCGCGCGTCGGCGCCAGTTGCGCCGTCACGTAAGGCACCTGCGCCGGTTCCGCCGGGTGCAACAGATTCCAGCGATCGCAGGCGATACCGTCCTTGCGCAACTCGCCGAAGCTGGTCACGCTCCAAACGTCGGCGGCCACGCCGAACTCGGCCTCGAGCCGGTCGGCGGCTGTCCACACTTCGCGCAGAATGCTGCCGCTGCCGAGCAGTTGCACGCGCGGCCGCTCGTTGCCCAAAGTCGATGTGCGCAGCCGGTACAAGCCGCGCCGGATACCTTCCTCGACCCCGGACGGCAAGGCCGGTTGCGGGGCGTTCTCGTTGTAGAGGGTGACGTAGTAGAAGGCATTCTCCCCCTCGCCCAGCATGCGGCGAATGCCGTCTTCGACGATCACCGCCACCTCGTAGCCGAAGGCCGGATCGTAAGCGCGGCAGGTCGGTACCGTCGCCGCATAGACATGGCTCTGCCCGTCTTCATGCTGCAAGCCTTCGCCGGAGAGCGTGGTACGCCCGGCGGTGGCGCCGAAGAGAAAGCCGCGCGCCTGAGAGTCGGCCGCGTTCCAGATCAGATCGGCCACGCGCTGAAAACCGAACATCGAATAGAAGATGAAGCACGGCAGCATCGGCTGGCGGTTGAGCGACCACGCCGTACCGGCGGCAATCCACGAGCCCATCGCACCGGCTTCGGTAATGCCCTCCTCGAGAATCTGGCCACGCAGGTCTTCGCGATAGAAAGCCAGCTGCTCGGCGTCTTCCGGCGTGTAGCGCTGGCCCCACGGCGAGTAGATGCCGAACTGGCGGAACATGTCCTGCATGCCGAAGGTGCGCGCCTCGTCAGTGACGATCGGCACCACCCGCGCGCCCAGCGCCGGATCGCGCATCAGGCGCGAAAGCAGGCGCACGAAGCTCATCGTCGTCGACACGCTGCGCTCGCCGGAATCGGCAAGCAGCGGCGCAAAGACCTCGCTGTCCGGCAGCGCCACCGGCACCATCGTCGCCAACCGCTGCGGCACGCTCCCGCCCAGCGCCGTGCGCCGCGACTGCAAGTAGCGCAGTTCGGCACTACTTTCGCCCGGATGGTAGAAACGCGCTTCGTCAATATCCAGATCGCTGAGCGGCAAGCCAAAACGTTCGCGGAAACGTTCCATGTCGGCGCGCGCCAGCTTCTTGGTCTGGTGCGAGGTGTTGGCGCCCTGGCCGGAAGCCCCCATGCCATAGCCTTTGGTCGTCTGCGCCAGGATCACCGTCGGCTGGCCGCGATGCGCCACAGCGGCCGCGTAGGCAGCATAAATCTTCACCGGATCATGGCCGCCGCGCATCAGCGCGTCGATGTCGCGGTCCGACATATTGGCGACCAGCGCCGCGAGTTCCGGATAACGCGAGAAGAAGTGCTCGCGGTTGTAATGCCCATCGGTCGCCGACAGCTTCTGGAACTCGCCGTCCACCGCCTCGGCCATGCGCCGCA
>CAYUYI010000218.1:0-4422 GCA_964448995.1 uncultured Propionivibrio sp.
CGCGCAACATCGAGGAAGGCGGTTCGCTGACCATCATCGCCACCGCGCTGATCGATACCGGCAGCCGCATGGACGACGTGATCTACGAGGAGTTCAAGGGGACCGGCAACATGGAAATCCACCTCGACCGTCGTATGGCCGAGAAGCGTGTTTACCCGGCGATCAACGTCAACCGTTCCGGGACCCGCCGCGAGGAATTGCTGCTGATGCCCGACGTGCTGCAAAAAATGTGGATCCTGCGCAAGTTGCTTTACAACATGGATGATCTCGAAGCGATGGAATTCCTGCTCGACAAGATCAAAGCCACCAAGAACAACGGCGAGTTCTTTGAGTCCATGCGCCGCTAAATCTTCATAACCCCTTGTGGAATCGCCAAGATTGCAAATTGCCGAAAAAACAAGGATAATCCGCCGTTCTCCGGGGTCGGTCACCGAGAAATCAGGTTTTTCGAGCCGGCCAGATTTGACTTACAGGAATTTCCCAAGATGAAATCCGATATCCATCCCGATTACAACGAAATCGAAGTCACCTGCTCCTGCGGCAACGTGTTCAAGACCAAGTCCACGATGAAGAAGGCGCTTCACATCGAAGTGTGCGCAGCCTGCCACCCCTTCTATACCGGCAAGCAGAAGATCATCGATACCGCCGGCCGCGTTGAGAAATTCAACAAGAAGTACGGCGCCCGCGCCAAGGCCGCCTAAGCCCGGCCTCTCAACCACGAGTTCGTGCGGACTCGGCAAAAAGGCAGCCGCGCGGCTGCCTTTTTCATTACAGATAGCAGATTTCTCGGATTGCCATGCCCTTCCTTCAGGATCATCCGCGTTTCAAGGGAATCGCGCTCCCGCCGAGTGGCTGGGCTCTGGCCATTCTGCTCTCGCTCTACATTTTCGTCGGCCTGATCGGACACGACCCCTGGAAACACGACGACGCCGTCACCATCGGCATTGTCTTCGACATGGCCGGAAACGGTCATTGGCTGCTGCCCCAACTCGCCGGGCAGCCCTATCCTGACGCCCCGCTCTACTACTGGATCGCGGCACTTTTCGCCAAGTTCTTTTCCTGGTTGCTGCCAACGCATGACGCCGTCCGCCTCGCCTCCGGGCTATGCACGCTGCTGGCCCTCGAATTCATCCTGCTGGCGGCCCGAGAACTCCATGGCAAAGACTTTGCAGCAGCAGCGCCACTGATTCTGGCCGGCAGCCTCGGTTTCCTCTATCACGCACACGAAGCGCAGCCAATGTTGGCCGCGCTGACTGCGCACACCGCCGCTTATTGGGCACTGATCCTCCTGCCCCGGCGCCCACAGCTGGCCACCCCGGTTTTCGGCACAGCCGTCGGTGTCGGTTTCCTGGCCAACGGGCTCCTGCCGCTGATCACGCTGGTTCCTGCCGTCCTGCTTGCGCTCGGCCTGTCCGAAAACAAGGCGAAAGACACCTTGCACCTGCTGGCCGGTACGGCCCTGGCGATAATGATCGGTGTTATCTGGTTGCTGCCATTGCACCTCATCGAGCCGGAATCCCTGAGCGCGTTCTGGACCAGGGAATGGTCTGAAATCAGCACCTTGCAACGTCCAGCCAACCTGGCCCGCTACCTCAATCTGTTGCTCTGGTACGCCTGGCCAGCACTGCCCCTGGCCGCATGGGCGCTCTGGGCGAAGCGACGCCAGCTTGCCCGACGCGAGATTGTGCTGCCACTCGTCGCATTCCTGACCACGCTACTGATTCTGGGCAGTTTTGTCGCGACCCGCAGCGCGCCGGCACTGTTGCTGTTGCCCCCGCTGGTGCTGCTTGCCATCCCCGGCATCGCCACCTTGCGCCGCGGCGCAGCCAATGCCTTCGACTGGTTCGGCATGGTGACATTCTCATTCTTTGCCGTCGTCGTCTGGGTCGCCTGGTCCGCCATGGTTTTCGGGTGGCCGGAGCGGCTCGCTCGCCAGGTCGTTCGCCTCGAGCCCGGCTTCGTCGGGCACTTCAGCCCCATCGCTTTCTCCTTCGCCGCCGCCATCACACTGGCCTGGTTCTGGCTGATCATCACGAGCCCGCGCTCGCCGATGCGCGGCGCCATGCACTGGATGTCGGGGGTCTGTCTCTTCTGGATGTTGCTGGCGACGCTATGGATGCCTTGGATCGATTATGGCAAGACATATCGACCCGTTTCCGCATCGCTGGCCACCGCCCTGCCGTCGCGCGTCGAGTGCATTGCCAGTGTCAATCTGCCGATCTCGGTCCTTGCCCTCTTCGACTATTTCAATGGCATTCGTACGGTTCCGCAAGGCGGCGAAGCGGCCACGCGTTGCAACTGGCTCGTGTTCCAGGGCGAGGCCAAGAAGCAGGGAGCACTGGAAGCAGCCGGCTGGGTGTCCGCCTGGGAAGGACACCGCCCCGGCGATCGGCACGCCGGAGACAAATTTCACCTCTATCGTCGGACGCCGCGCGCAAAATCGGCCAATACCCTCGGCGACATCACCACGATCGACCCGGAAGACGATCCGGCGCATTGATGACACTTCTCTGGTTGCCGCCTGCAAGCAACGCGAAAAAGGCGTAACACTACCGGCGAGCAATCCTAGAGCTTGATGAAGTGCTCGCGGTAATACTTGAGCTCCTCGATCGATTCGCGAATATCGACAAGCGCCGTATGGTCGGACTTTTTCACAAAGCCGGCCGCAATCTCGGGCTTCCAGCGCTTGCACAATTCCTTCAGCGTGCTGACATCAAGGTTGCGGTAGTGAAACCAATCCTCGAGCACCGGCATGTAGCGCACCATGAAACGGCGATCCTGCCCGATCGAATTGCCGCACATCGGGCTCCCGCCTTTGGCCACGTACTGCTGCACGAACGCCAGGGCTTCGGCCTCGACCGCCGCTTCATCCAGCGTTGAGGCACGTACGCGCCCCACGAGGCCCGATTTGCCATGAGTATTCTTGTTCCAGTCGTCCATTGCGTCGAGTTGCGCATCGGATTGATGCACCACCCACACCGGCGATTCGGCAATCGTCACCAAATTGCTGTCCGTCACGACAATGGCGAGTTCGATGATGCGCTCGCGCTCGGGATCGAGGCCGGTCATTTCCATGTCCAGCCAGACAAGATGATTCGCGTCCTGTGCCATATAATCTTTCGTTTTCAAACCGACCGATATTTTCTCACACCCGCATGGCCAATACTGCCGCCAGTACTTTTTCCCTCGTCTTCGCCCTCGCCCTCGGATTGATGATCGCCCTGCGCGTCTGGCTCGCTTTACGCCAGATCCGCCACGTGCAGGCGCATCGCAACACGGTGCCGCAACAGTTTGCAGACCGCGTTGAACTCGCTGCTCATCAGAAAGCTGCCGATTACAGCACTGTCCGTACCCGCTTTGGCCTGATATTGCTCGCCGTCGAAACGCTCGTCCTCCTCACCTATACCTTCGGCGGCGGCCTGCAGGCACTGCACGAATTCTGGACAGCCCGGCTCGATGGCCTGTATTACGGTGTCGCACTGATCTTCAGCGTTACCCTCATCTCGTCGCTCATTGACCTGCCGTTCTCGCTCTATACCCAGTTCGTCATCGAAGAACGGTTCGGCTTCAACCGCATGACCCTGAAGCTGTTCTGCCTTGATCTCATCAAGCAGACCGCGCTCGGCCTCGTCATCGGCACACCGGTACTGCTCGCCGTGCTTTGGCTCATGGCGCAGATGGGCAGCCTCTGGTGGCTTTACGTCTGGCTATTCTGGTGTGGTTTCAACCTGCTGATCCTGTTTGTTTATCCGACCTGGATCGCCCCGCTGTTCAACAAGTTCACGCCACTCGACGACGCGCCGCTCAAGGCACGCATCGAGGCGCTGCTGGCGCGCTGCGGCTTTGCCACTTCGGGCCTGTTCGTCATGGACGGCTCCAAGCGTTCGGCGCATGGCAACGCCTACTTCACCGGCTTCGGCAAGACCAAGCGCATCGTTTTTTTCGACACGTTGCTTGGCCGCCTGCAACCCACCGAAGTCGAAGCGGTCCTGGCACACGAACTCGGGCATTTCAAGCATCGCCACGTGATCAAACGGATTGCGATGATCTTTGCCCTTTCACTCGGTTTTCTCGCCTTGCTTGGCCCGTTGATGACTGTGGACTGGTTCTATCTGGGACTTGGCGTCAGCGCTCAGGGCACCGCACTTGCTTTGATTCTGTTCTTTCAGGTCGTGCCGGTCTTCACCTTCCTGTTCACCCCGTTGATGAGCGGACTCTCGCGCCGGCATGAATTCGAAGCCGATCGCTACGCCGCCGTTCATGCCTCGGCCGAAGCCCTGGTCCAGGCGCTGGTCAAGCTGTACGAGGATAACGCTGCCACACTGACCCCCGACCCCGTGCATTCGCTGTTCTACGACTCCCACCCCCCCGCAGCGCGGCGAATTTCGCGGCTGGCCGCGTCGTCCACGTGAGCGAGCAAGG
>CAYUYI010000219.1:0-4410 GCA_964448995.1 uncultured Propionivibrio sp.
ACAACGGCAAGGAATTCTGCGGCCGTGCCATGCTGAACTGGGCGCATCAGCGTGGTGTGCAACTGCGACAAATTCAACCCGGCAAACCGAATCAGAATGCTTACATTGAATCGTTCAACGGACGCCTACGCGACGAATGCTTGAATGAGCATTGGTTCGTCAGCTTGGGGCACGCAAAGACGATCATCGAAGCGTGGCGCCAGGAATACAACAACGAACGACCCAAGAAGTCTCTTGGAGGACTTACCCCGGCCGAATATGCCAGGCAACTCGCCGAGGCAAACACGGTATGATCAGCAACAGGACTCTAATCCAAACCGCTACTCAAAGCGGGGAGACGTCGTCCCGACCAGGTCGCTATAATGGAATGTTGCTGGATCACAAAATTTTCAGTGAATTTATATCCATAAAAATGCGTATAGGTGAGCGATTTCCGCTGAGCATCGCCCTTATACGCCATCTAGTATTTGTTTCTCAGGAATTCGATTTGACATCCTCTAATTCAAAACAGCAGTCGCGCAATGAATCACTCACATCACGAATCGCGGCACGGTTGAAACTGGCGATTTTGAACGCCGAGCTGGAATTTGGTGAAGCGTTGTCAGAAGACAAGCTTGCATCTGCTTTTGGCACAAGCCGAACCCCGGTTCGAGGGGCACTCACAGCACTACAAGTTCAAGGACTGATCGAAATCAAGCCACAAAGTGGTAGTTTTGTATTTACGCCAACGCGTCAAAACATCACTGAACTTTGCGAATTCCGAACCATGCTCGAATTACAAGCGATGCAGCTCAGTATGGAGCGTAAGCGGAAGGAGACGATTGCATCGTTGTGGGAAGCGAATGACAGAATGGAGCGTGGAAAGCAATCAAGCGACTGGTTGGAAATTGCTCGAGCCGACTCGATATACCACAAGGCTCTTGTACAAAACTGCGGAAACGAATACCTGCTAGAGTCCTTCGAACTGGTTGCTGCACGTGTAGATTCCATTCGAA
Source organism: uncultured Propionivibrio sp. (assembly GCA_964448995.1). Classification (GTDB taxonomy): domain Bacteria; phylum Pseudomonadota; class Gammaproteobacteria; order Burkholderiales; family Rhodocyclaceae; genus Propionivibrio. Next base: position 996 of record CAYUYI010000219.1, read on the forward strand.
CTCGGATTACGCTTGCTCTTGGTGATATCCGTACACGCTCAATGAATGAACACACTGCGATTATTGCTGCACTTGAGGAAGACCGTTTAGGGAAGGCCAAGATGATATTGACTTCCCACATCATGACGGCCCTGAGTTCATTCGACATGGCGTGCAAATTAGGAGGGTTTTCATCAACGAGTCGGGTACGCACAGCCTCCTACGACGGCCTTGATCTCTAATTATCTAACCGCAATTTGGAATAGGGTTGTTCTGAAATTTTTTGCGGTGCAGACAACAACCCTTCTTTGCAAGCAACGTCGAACCACCCTAGAGATTTCGAAATGTGTGTGGACAACAGGATCCGAGCACGCGATAAATTGTCGCTCTTAAGTGCCACAATCATTGCTTGGTGCTCGTTGATCGCCCGTGTTCGGGTTTCTTTTAGCGCAATAGAAATCCGCGTCCGAATTGCGTCGAGCCTGCCGGAAATCAGATCGTAGGACTCTACTAAGCACTGGTTCCCACAATTGTAGACGATAGCTCGATGAAAGCTCATATCTGCCCGTGCGACAGCAAACAGATCACCGCTTTCCTTGCCAGCCACCATCGCTGCGTTGGCCTCTGTGATTTGCGACATGACGGCATGTTTGCGTAAATGCAGGCTCATTTTCAAGGCTTGTAATTCCAGAATCGCGCGAAACTCGTACAGATCAGACACTTCCTGCCGAGAGGGTAGAAAGACAAAACTACCATGATGTGGCCGGATTTCAATCAACCGTTGCGACTGTAACGCAGTTAGCGCATCTCTAACCGGTGTGCGACTGATACCAAATGCTCCCGCAAGCTTTTCCTCGGAAAGCAATTCCCCAAACCCAAATTCGGCATCCACAATAGCGCGACGAATACGAGCACATACCAAGGCAGTCAGCGGACCTGTTTTGCTAGTACGAATGTTCATTTCCCTTGCTTGTCCAGTCTTTTTCAATTTTACGCATTAACCCATATCGACCGCCTCAATGAGCGCGGCGCCTTGCAACATTGCCTCTGGCATATTTCAAGGCCACTTGCTATCGATGTTTAGCAAGGTCGAAAAATGCCCAACTCTATCATCTCGTTAAACCATTCTGTTGCCCCGCTCACGAGAGACTGATCCGAGCGAGCAGTTTAAATCATTTGAGAAATTGCCTATTAAATACGTAAGCGGTGGTTGACATGTCCTTACATTCCAATCAGACTAGTACCTCAGTTATTTTAGTGTAGTGCCTCGCATAAAGATGCGTGGTGTTCTAGATTTCAGGCATCTCACAGTGGCTGACAGGGTATAGACTACGGGAGACAACTGGTAATGGAAGCAAGTAGCAACGAGAAATCCAAGAAATTCACGGTCGGCATCGCCGAACCGGGTTACGCCGACTATCGCGTCGAGCGCGAGATGCTCGCCCCTTATGGCGCCGAAGTACGCTTCCTGACATGGGGCGGCGACCGCGCCAAACTGCTGGAACAACTGAACGGGCTCGATATCGTGATGGTGCGTGACATCCCGATCATGGATGCCGAAGCCATCGGCCGGCTGCGCGAAGGCGGCGGCATCGTCCGCTACGGCGTCGGCATCGACACCATCGACCTTGATGCCGCCACGCAGCGCCGCATCAAGGTCGCCAACATTCCCGACTACGGCGCCGACATCGAAGTCGCCGACCACGCCGCCGCGATGACGCTCGCACTGGTTCGCCGCATCGTGACGCGCGACGCGCAGGTCAAGGCCGGCCAATGGAACATCGCCCAAAAGGAACCGATCTACCGCATCGCTGAGGCGACACTGGGGCTCGTCGGCTTCGGAAAGATCGCCCGCTCCTACCTCGAACGGATGCGCGGCTTCGGCATCAGTAACGTGCTCGTCTTCGATCCCTACATCACCGACGAATTTGCCGCCCAGTTCAAGGTCGTCCGTTCCAGTTTCGAAGACATTTGCAGAAAAGCCCAGATCATCTCGCTACACGCACCGGCCACGCCGGAAACGCGCAATATCGTCAACGCCAACACGCTTGCGTTAATGAACGAAAAAACCTGCCTCATCAATACCTCGCGGGGGGCCCTGATCGACACGACTGCGCTCGCCGAGGCATTGAAGGCGAGAAAAATCTTCGGTGCTGCGCTCGACGTCATCGACAAAGAGCCAATTTCCGACGATTGCCCCCTGCGTGATCTGGACAACGTGATTCTGACGGACCACACTGGCTGGTATTCCGAAGCCTCCGTCCGCTCGCTGCAGGAAAAGGCCGCGCAAGCCGCGATCGAAATGCTGACATCGGGCACGCCCACCCAGTGGGTCAACCGGTGGTGAAGGATAGATACAACGCAAAACAAAAACGACGGCAACGCCCCGGTAAATCCAGGTGATCCCGGCGGCGCGCCAGCGACAACGAACAAGTGCGTAACAGCACAGGTGTAGCAGGCAGCAAACGACGATTCTGACTCAATACCATCAGGAGGAAATACAATGAAAAAAGTGTTTCAAATGACCAGGACAGCGCTTACGGTCTTGGTAACGGCGGGTTTGATGACAGCCATGGGTTACTCGTCCACGGTCGAAGCACGCGTGATCAAGGCGGGCATCGGCCTCAACGAGAAAAGCCCACAGTACCAAGGACTGCAGAAATTCAAGGAGATCGTCGAGAAAGAATCAAAAGGGCGTCTTGAAGTCAAACTCTTTCCCAATTCGCAACTGGGCGACGACACCAAGATGATGACCTCGCTACGTGCCGGCACACTGGAAATGACGTGTCCCTCCACCGCACCGATCGCTGGTCTCGATAAGATGTGGATGGTCTTTGATCTCCCATTCCTGTTCCCCAACGAGGAGGTTGCCGACAAAGTCCTCGATGGTCCGTTCGGCAAGAAGTATCTGGAGTCGCTATCCGCCCACGGCATTATCGGCATGGCCTTCTGGGAAAACGGATTCCGCCAGTTAACCAACAGCACGCGTGAGGTCAAGTCGCCGGCCGACCTGAAGGGTATGAAGATCAGAACCATGGAGAACCCCGTTCACCTGGCCTCCTTCAAGGCTCTGGGCGCCAGCCCAACGCCAATGCCCTTCGGTGAGCTGTTCGCGGCGATGCAGCAGAAGATCATCGATGGCCAGGAGAACCCCTCAACGACAAACTTCCTGCAGAAATTCTACGAAGTCCAGAAGTTCACCACGCTGACCGGCCACTTCTACTCGCCTTTTGTGTTCATGTTTAGCAAGAAGCTATTTGATACGCTGCCCAAGGAAGATCAGCAAATCATTCTCAAGGCTGCACAAGAAGCAGGCGCTTATGAACGCAAGATCAATCGCGAGACCATGAATGACGCCGTCGCCGGGATGCAAAAATCTGGCATGACCGTTACCAAGCTGACACCGGAGCAGCACAAGGCATTCGTCGAAGCGACC
>CAYUYI010000220.1:0-4400 GCA_964448995.1 uncultured Propionivibrio sp.
CAACCTCTGAATTGACGCCACTGCAGCGACGCATCGTGCGCGACATCGTCAGCTTGATGCGCCATGAAAACCTCAAGGCGGGGGACCGCCTCGCCGAATCGACACTGGCAAAGAAAATCGGCACCTCGCGCACGCCGGTGAATATCGCCCTGCGCCACCTCGCCGAGTTGGGCGTGTTAGCCCACGATCTCCATCGCGGCCACTTTCTTAACCACGACGCCGCCCAGCTCGGAGACCTCGCCCGTGATTTTCTGGCCGAACCCGATGAACCGCTCTACCTGCGCATCGCCGAAGACCGGCTGGCCGGGCAACTGCCGGACGCCGTCAACGAAATCGACCTGATGCGCCGCTATGACGCACCGCGTGGCACCGTCCGGCGCGTACTGTTGCGCATCCAGCAGGAGGAATGGATCGAGAAGTCCGCCGGACACGGCTGGACGTTCCTGCCGATGATCGACTCCAACCAGGCCTACGAAGAAAGTTACATTTTCCGCGCGGCGATCGAACCCACCGGGCTGCTCAGCCCAGCGTTTCGCGCCGACCCGGATGAACTGATCGAGTTGCGCCGCCATCAGGCCTTCATCGCGGCGCAGGGTTACCGCAGCATTACGCCGATCGAACTGTTCGAGGCCAGCTGCCGTTTCCACGAGACATTGGCCAAATGGTCCAACAACCGTTTCATTTTGCAGGGCGTGCGGCGCACCGATCAGCTGCGCCGACTCGTCGAATATCGCCATGCCACCCGCGACCGCGAGGTTCGCCACGATCACGCCAAGGAACACGTCATCATCCTTGATGTCATCGCGGCGGGCGATATGACAAAAGCTGCGGCGCTCCTGCGCAAACACCTGGAAGAGGCCTTGCGTGACAAGGTACTCAGTCGCAACGTTTTCACGGACCCGGCTTAGCCGCCCCCAACCGGAGCATTCCTATCATGGCCCAACACTCTCCCGGCGCAGTATTGCGCCACGCCATCGCCGAAGAATCGCCATTGCAGATCCCCGGCGCCATCAATGCGAACCATGCCTTGCTCGCCCAGCGCGCCGGATTCCGCGCCATCTATCTGTCGGGCGGCGGCGTCGCTGCCGGGTCGCTGGGCCTGCCCGACCTCGGGATTTCGACGCTTGACGACGTTGCCACCGATGTGCGCCGCATTACCGATGTCTGTGACCTGCCCCTGCTCGTCGATGTCGATACCGGCTTTGGCCCTTCGGCTTTCAACGTCGCGCGCACCACACGAACGATGATCAAGATGGGCGCTGCCGGCATGCATATCGAGGATCAGGTCGGCGCCAAGCGCTGCGGCCATCGGCCGAACAAGGAAATCGTCAGTTGCGGCGAAATGGTCGACCGCATCAAGGCCGCCGTGGACGCCCGGTCCGACCCGCAATTCGTCATCATGGCCCGCACCGATGCGCTAGCGGTCGAAGGGCTGGACGCAGCGATCGCTCGCGCCGTCGCCTGCGTCGAAGCCGGCGCCGACATGATTTTTCCGGAAGCCATGACCGATCTGGCAATGTACGCAAAATTCGTCGAGGCCGTTGGCGTACCCGTGCTCGCCAACATCACGGAATTCGGTGCCACGCCGCTTTTCACCGTCGATGAATTGCGCTCGGTCGGTGTCGCCATTGCGCTTTATCCCCTCTCCGCTTTCCGCGCCGCGAACAAGGCCGCGCAAAACGTTTTCGAAACGGTGCGGCGCGACGGCACACAGCGCAACGTCATCGCCACCATGCAGACACGCGCCGAACTCTATGAAAGCATCGGCTACCACGCCTTCGAGCAACGACTCGACGCACTGTTTGCCAGCAACACTACCACGGCAAAGGCGCGATGACCGACACGCTCCGCGGCACGGGCGGAGTCGGCCTGATTGTTTTACACTGACGGATGTCTTCACCCCCGAACACCTGCCTGCAGGCAGCCCGGATCGTCTTTACCGCTTTCGCAACTGAAAATTTTCAAGGTCTTCATATGTTCCAGCACATCCCCCCTTACGCCGGCGACCCGATTCTCAGTCTGATCGTCGCTTTTCTCGCCGATTCTCGCCCCCGGAAAGCCAATCTCGGCATCGGCATTTATTACGACGAAAACGGACAGATCCCCGTCCTGCGCTCGGTTCAGAAAGCCGAGGCATTGCTCGCAAAACACGTCACGCCGAAGCCCTACCTGCCGATGGAAGGCATGGAGAGCTATCGCAACGCCATTCAGGAACTGGTTTTCGGTGCGGATCACCCGCTGCGCAAAGCCGGCCGTATTGCGACTATTCAGACGGTCGGCGGCTCTGGCGCGCTCAAGGTCGGTGCGGATTTCCTCAAGCGCTTTTTCCCTGACGCCCAAGTCTGGGTCAGCGACCCGACCTGGGACAACCATCGCTCGATGTTCGACGGCGCCGGCTTCGTCGTCAATGACTATCCCTATTACGACGACAGCACCGGCACGATCGATATCGACGGCATGCTCGAAACGCTGCAACGCCTCCCCAAGCGCAGCATCGTCTTGCTGCATCCCTGCTGCCACAACCCGACCGGCGTTGACCTCAGCCAGGCGCAGTGGCGCCAAGTCATCGAAGTGCTCAAGGCAGGCGAACTGATCCCCTTCCTTGACCTCGCCTATCAGGGATTCGGCGACGGATTCGAGGAAGATGTTTTTGCCATCCGTGAACTGGCCGCCGCCAACGTCAGCTTCCTGCTCGCCAATTCGTTCGCCAAGAACTTCTCGATCTATGCCGAACGTTGCGGGGGGCTCTCCGTGGTCTGTCCGGATGCCAAACAGGCCGAATTCGTCTTGGGACAACTCAAATTCACCGTCCGTCGCAACTACTCCAGCCCACCCTTGCACGGTGCTTCGGTCATCTCGACGGTACTGAACGACCCGGCACTGAAAGCCGAGTGGCAAGGCGAAGTCGCTCAGATGCGCGAGCGCATCAAGGCCATGCGCAAAAAGCTATTCGACACGCTCAGCGCTGCCGCCCCGGGGCGCGATTTCAGCTACCTGATCACCCAGCGTGGCATGTTCAGCTATTCCGGTCTTTCGCCGGAACAGGTCGATCGACTGCGCGAGGAGTTCGGCGTATATCTCGTTCGTTCCGGACGCATGTGCATCGCCGGCCTGAATGACGGGAATGTTGATTACGTCGCAGCAGCGATGGCAGCGGTACTCTAGCCTCTCCGCCCATCCCGGCGGGAACGGAGCTCACGCAGACTGGAAGCGGCTGGCAATATCTGCCAGCCGCTTTTCATTGGCGACACGAGCGAACGACGAAAATCGCCGGAACGCTGGGCGCCAAGGAGACGCTGAAGCACCCCGCGGCGCATCGTCATTTCGTTGATTGGATCGATTGGCCTGACCGTTTATCCACCAAATCTGTGGACAACCCTGTGGACACAAACTGTCACAGAGCGCCAATCAGCCGCTCGATCGGTACCGCCCAAAAAACAGGCAGCTCGCGCTGCCCGTTTCCTGATCCACCCACAAGGCGGTGGTTTATTGCGTCAATATCGGCGCCGCGGCGCTCTGGGCGCTGCGACACGGTTTTCCAGATGTCGGAAATTGATTCTCCCCTTGCTCAGGTCGTAGGGAGAGATCTCCACGGTTACTTTGTCGCCGGCGATAATGCGAATGCTGTGCTTGCGCATCTTTCCCGCCGTATAGGCGACCAGCGTATGACCGTTCTCCAATGTTACAAGAAACCGCGAATCGGGCATGACTTCCGTGACGACACCTTGCATCTCCAGCAATTCTTCTTTTGCCAAGTCATTCTCCGCTCAATGAATAAAAAAAGCCTGGACGATGCCAGGCCTTTTTTGCAGCCGGGACCCGAAAACCCCGGCCAGATGTTCTGTAATCAAGCAGGAACGACGTTACTGGCTTGCTGCCCCTTTTGTCCGCGCGTCACTTCGAAGGTCACTTTTTGACCTTCTTTCAGGGTCTTGAAACCATTTCCCTGAATCGTCGAAAAGTGAACGAACAAATCTTCACCGCCTTGATCCGGGGTGATGAAACCAAAGCCCTTGGCATCGTTAAACCACTTGACTGTACCTGTTGCCATATCTTGAATCTCCAATAGAAAAAAATGGGGGCAATCCCCTAATAGAGCGAAAATCAAGACAGCAAGGCACTTGGGGGAATGCGCCGCAGAGTAGCGGGGCAGAAAACCGACAAACAACACAAACAATACTTGAAAACCGCGAGGCCGGACTATGCACTCTATTCTGACCAATAGCAAGAACTATTTTGGTCCGTTTGTGTAACAGCTCGTTATTCCCATACAGGAAGCCATGGGTGTGCCACGGACCGGAAAAGAAAAAGCCCCACATTGCTGTGAGGCTTGGTAATACTGGTGGGCCCCCCGAGAGTCGAACTCGGCACCAACGGATTATGAGTCCGCTGCTCTAACC
>CAYUYI010000221.1:0-2143 GCA_964448995.1 uncultured Propionivibrio sp.
TTCTCGACCTGCACCAGACACATGCGGCAGTTCGCGGCAATCGAGAGTTTCTTGTGGTAGCAGAAATGCGGAATGTAAACCCCAACCTGCTGCGCGGCATCCATCACCGTGCTGCCATCGGGCACTTGCGCCTTTTTGCCGTCGATTTCGATTTCTAGCATGTCGCTACCTTGTAGCCAGTTCTATCGTAACTAACCTGGCCTGTCAGGCCGGAATCTTGTGAAAGCCGCTGCCCGCCCATTGGACATCCTTGGGGACAAGGCAGGACTTGTGTTCGATGTGGTACTCGAACTCACTGCGGAAATGCTTGATGAAGCTCTGGACCGGGAAAGCCGCTGCGTCGCCGAGCGCACAGATCGTACGACCGGCGATATTGCCAAGCACGCTGTTCAGCAGATCCAGATCTTCTGGCTTGCCCTGGCCATTCTCGATGCGATGCACCACCTTGTACATCCAGGCCGTGCCCTCGCGACAGGGCGTGCACTGGCCGCAGGACTCTTCGTAGTAGAAGAAGGACAGTCGCTCGAGCGCCTTGACCATGCAGACGGTTTCGTCCATGACAATGACCGCCCCGGAACCGAGCATCGATCCAGCCTTGCTGATCGAGTCGTAATCCATGGTGCATTCCATCATCACGTCGCCCGGCAATACCGGTGCCGACGATCCACCGGGAATGACGGCCTTCAGCTTGCGACCACCGCGCATGCCGCCGCACATTTCGAGCAGCGTCGAGAACGGAGTACCCAGCGGAATTTCGTAGTTGCCCGGACGGTTGACGTGGCCGGAGACCGAGAACAATTTGGTGCCACCGTTGTTCGGCTTACCCAGATTGAGGAATTCCTCGCCGCCCATCTTCAGAATGAAGGGGATCGACGCGAAGGTCTCGGTGTTGTTGATCGTGGTCGGCTTGCCGTATAGACCGAAGGAGGCCGGGAAAGGCGGCTTGAAGCGCGGCTGGCCCTTTTTGCCTTCAATGGACTCGAGCAGTGAGGTTTCTTCGCCGCAGATGTACGCGCCGTAACCATGATGCGCGAACAGCTCGAAATTGAAACCCGAACCGAGGATATTCTGACCGAGGAAACCGGCGGCACGCGCCTCATCCAGCGCCTCTTCGAAACGCTTGTAGATCTCCCAGATCTCGCCGTGAACGTAGTTGTAACCGCGATTCGCGCCCATGGCGAAGGCGGCGATTGCCATGCCTTCGATGACCGAATGCGGGTTGTAACGCATGATGTCGCGGTCCTTGAACGTCCCGGGCTCGCCTTCATCGGTATTACAGACAACGTACTTGTCACCCGGGAAGGAGCGCGGCATGAAGGACCACTTCAGACCGGTCGGGAAGCCGGCGCCACCCCGACCACGGAGGACGGACTTCTTGACCTCAGCAATGACGTCTTCCTGAGTCATCTTGGTTTCGAGGATACGGCGCAATTGCGCGTAACCACCACGAGCGACGTAGTCCTTAAGGCGCCAGGTGTTGTCGCCATCCAGACCTTCCATCAGCACGCCATTGATCGAGCCGAGCATGGCCATTATTTGCACTCCTCGAGCAGCTTGTCGATCTGTTCCGGATGCATGTGGCTGCACATCGAACGATTATTGACAATCAACACCGGCGCATCGCCGCAAGCGCCCATGCACTCGCCTTCCTTGAGGGTGAACTTGCCGTCAGCGGTCGTTTCACCGTAGGTGATGCCCAGCTTTTTCTGGATATAGTCACCGGCGTGATAACCGCCGGAGAGCGCGCAGGGCAGGTTCGTGCACACCGTCAGCTTGTATTTGCCGACCGGCTTGAGGTCGTACATGTTGTAGAACGACGCCACTTCATAAGCAGCCATCGGCGCCATGTCGAGGTAGTTGGCAACCGCCTCGATCGCCTCCGGCGGCAACCAGCCCTTTTCTTCCTGGGCGTGAGCCAGACAGGCCATGACGGCGGATTGCTTCTGGTCGGCCGGATATTTGGCGACCTCGCGGGCGAATTTAGTCAGGGTTTCAGCGGAAAACATCAGCGGTCAATCTCGCCAAAAACGATATCTTGGGAACCAATGATCGTCACAACGTCAGCGATCATGTGGCCACGGGACATTTCATCCATGCCAGCCAGGTGGACATAACCTGGAGCACGAATCTTCATGCGGTAGGG
>CAYUYI010000221.1:2243-4396 GCA_964448995.1 uncultured Propionivibrio sp.
CGCTGCTTCCAGATCCGGTTATCGGTCAGAAGGGTATGGTATTCCGCGTGGTAAGTCGGGAAACGGTTGGTGAAATCTTCGAGGAAATCGAGCAAGGAGCCGCTACGATTGTCATTCATTTCCCGCGCCTTCTTGGCGCTGGTCCAGGTCGACTCGGTGTATTGCGGCATGCGGTCCGGCAGGTCGCGATAGACACCACCCGGACGATAGTAGGCTGCGTGCAGACGCGCGCCAGACACAGCCTCGTAGGCATCCATCAGGTCTTCGCGTTCGCGGAAGGTGTAGAGCGCCATGGTCATCGCACCAACGTCCAATGCGTGACAGCCGATCCACAACAGGTGATTCAGAATCCGGGTGATTTCGTCGAACATCGTCCGGATGTACTTGCCCCGTTCCGGCACCTCGACACCAAGCAGCTTCTCGACTGCCAGGCAGTAGGCATGCTCGTTCGCCATCGGCGAAACATAGTCCAGACGATCCATATACGGAACGGACTGCACCCAGGTACGGGTTTCGGCGAGCTTCTCGGTGGCCCGGTGCAGCAGACCGATGTGCGGGTCGGCGCGCTGAACGACTTCACCGTCCAGTTCGAGCACGAGACGCAATACCCCGTGGGCCGCCGGGTGCTGCGGACCGAAGTTGAGTGTGAAATTGCGGATATCAGCCATGTGCCGGATCCCCGTAGGTGTCTTCGCGCACGATGCGCGGGGTGTTCTCACGTGGCTCGATGGTTACCGGTTGGTAAATCACGCGCGCCTGATCAGGGTCATAACGCATTTCAACATGACCGGAAATCGGGAAATCCTTGCGGAACGGATGACCGATAAAGCCGTAGTCAGTCAGGATGCGACGCAAATCTTCGTGGCCGACAAAAGCGATACCGAAGAGATCGAACGCCTCACGCTCGAACCAGTTTGCACTCGTCCAGACGCCGGTCACGGAATCGACCGCGGGAAATTCATCGTCTTCCGCGAAGACGCGAACCCGCAAACGCCAGTTATGAGCGATCGACAGCAAATGCGAGACAGCGGCAAAGCGCTTGCCTTCCCACGCACCATCGCCGTAGGTCGAATAGTCGACACCACAAAGATCGATGATTTCTTCGAATTGCAGATCTGCCGCGTCGCGCAGCGTGGTCATCACCGCCAGATAATCGGCGGCAGCCACTTCAATAGTCAGTTCACCCAGGGCCAGCTTGACGGATTTCAGTTTGTCGCCGAAATGCGTCTGCAGATTCTGGCTGAGTGTTTCAAGCTTTGCAGACATAAGGTTCAGCCTCGACGATTAACGGGCAATGGTGTTGGTACGACGGATCTTGTTCTGCAACTGGATGATCCCGTACAACAACGCCTCGGCCGTCGGCGGACAGCCCGGCACGTAGATATCGACCGGAACAATACGATCGCAGCCACGAACCACCGAGTAGGAATAGTGGTAGTAGCCACCGCCATTGGCACAGGAACCCATCGAGATCACCCAACGCGGCTCGGACATCTGGTCGTAAACCTTGCGCAGGGCCGGCGCCATCTTGTTGGTCAGCGTACCGGCAACGATCATCACGTCGGATTGCCGCGGGCTGGGACGAAACACCACGCCAAAGCGGTCCAGATCGTAACGCGAACAGCCCGCATGGATCATTTCCACAGCACAACAGGCGAGACCGAAGGTCATCGGCCACATCGAACCGGTGCGCATGTAGTTGATCAGCTTGTCGGCCGTCGTCGTGACGAAGCCTTCCTGAAGGATTCCCTCAATACCCATGACCGGTCCTTATTCCCATTCCAGCGCGCCCTTGGCCCAGGCATAGACATAGCCCACGACAAGCACGGTTACGAAGATCAACATTTCGATAAAGCCGAAGAGCTTGATCGAGTCCGTCGCAACGATATCCTTGAAGATCGTCGCCCAAGGGAACAGGAAGGCGATTTCGAGATCGAAAAGAATGAAAAGGATGGCAATCAGGTAATAGCGCACATCGAACTTCATGCGCGCATCTTCGAATGCCTCAAAGCCACACTCGTAGGGAGAGAGCTTTTCCGGGTCCGGCCGGCTGGGCGCGAGCAAAAAGCCCATCGCAACAGGCAGAACGCCTACCGCGACCCCCACCAGGACGAACATCAGGATTGGAAAGTAGTTTTCCATGATCCGCCGCC
>CAYUYI010000222.1:0-4356 GCA_964448995.1 uncultured Propionivibrio sp.
GCAGGCCCGCCATCAGCGGTTCCTTGGTCAGAAAGATGTTCTGCGCCACGGTCATCCCGTGGATCAGGCTCAGCTCCTGATAAATGACGGCGATACCGAGTTTCTCGGAGGCATTCTTGTTGTGTTCGATCGGAACGCTGTGGCCATCAAAGACGATGGTGCCCGCATTCCGGTTGGTGATGCCGGTGACAATCTTGATCAGCGTTGATTTGCCAGCGCCATTCTCGCCGACCAGCGCATGGATCTCGCCGCGCTTGAGGGAGAAATCCACCGCAGAAAGCACCTGCGGACCGTTGTAGTTCTTGTCGATGCCTCGGCACTCGAGCAACAGTTCATTGGCGTTCATGCGCCGACCTCCTTGCTCTGCATGGCCTTGCGACGAGCGGCCTGAGTCGCTTTCTTGTCAGCATAGGATTTGTACCAGACGTCGACCACGACGGTGACGATGATAATGCCGCCGATGACAATCGGCTGGATGTATGGCGAGAGTCCGAGCTTAAGAATTCCGTTCTTGATCAGCGCAATGAATAGGGTGCCGATGATCGTGCCCCAGATGTCGCCGACGCCGCCGGTGAAGGGCGTGCCGCCGATAACGACCGATGCGATGACGTCGAGTTCGTTGCCGATGCCGAATTCAGGCATCGCCGTCATCATGCGTGCGGAGAGAAAGATTGAAGAGAGCGCGGCACAAAAACCGGAAAACATATAGACGCCGATCAGCGTACGCTCGACGTGAATGCCCGACAGCCGCGAGGCAGTAGGATTAGCGCCGGCGGCATAGATATTGGTGCCTGCCCGCGTCCGCTTCATGAAGAATTGTGTGGCTACCGCCAGCACAAGGAAAACGATTACGACGATATAGACGGGCCCGACGGTTTCTCCGAGCGAGAGGAATACTTCGTCCTGGATGAAGACGTTCTTCACGAAACCTTGATCATCCTTGACCGCTGCAATCAAAGCCAACCCGGCAAGAATGCCGCGGGTGGCCAGGGTCACGATGAATTCCGGCAATTTGAAGTAAGTGATGAAGAATCCGTTCACACCACCGATGGCACAACCGATCACCAGGGCAATCGGGATATAGAGATAGGCCGGCAGTTGCGTGTAGGAAATGAAATTGATGCAGATCATCGCGGTGATAGCCACCACCGCACCGATCGACATATCGATCCCGGCCGTGATCAGCACCAGCGTGAAGCCGATGGCGATGATGCCGGTCAGCGACGCTTCCTGAAGCAGGGTCATGATATTGTCGAGCGACAGGAACGTCGGCGTGGCGATCGAGAGGGCCGCCGAGATGGCAAGCAACAGCGCGATCAGAATGAGTCGTCGAATAGCACTAACCGACACAGCTGAACCTCCAGAATATTCTTGGATTTCTACGGTTTGATGCGGATGACGGAACCCGCAGATTCCATCATCCGGTCGGCGTGACTTACCAGCGATCCTCAGGCTTGATCTGCGCGACAGTCGCCTTCGTGGCGGCGAAGGGAGGTACCGTGATGACTTCGGTCTTGGCCCCCTTCTTCTTGGTGCCGTTCAGCAGATCAAGCGCATACTGGGCGGCCGTGGCCCCTTGGTTATAGGCGTTGGTGTAGGCCGTGCCGGTGATCTTGCCCTGCTCGATCAGCGCCAGCGTGCTCTTCTGACCGTTGAACCCCCAGATCTGGATCTTGCCCAGACGTCCGGCCGCTTCCGCCGCAATCATTGCGCCTTCTGCCATGTTGTCATTCACCGCAAAGACCGCGTCCAGCTCCTTGTTAACCTGCAGGAAGCTGTTCATGATTTCGATCGCTTTGTCCTTGTTCCACGCGGCATTCTGCGCACCGACAATCTTGATGCCGGGGAAATTTTTGGTCATCGCGGAACGGAAACCTTTTTCGCGCTCGACGCCAGCCTGCGCCCCCGGCGGCGATTGCAGAATCGCCACGTTGCCCTTGCCGCCCAGTGCTTTGCCGATATTTTCACCCACCATATAGCCGGCGCCTTCGTCGTCCATCGTGACACAAGCCGCGTGCGGCAGCATGGTATCGGTGTTGAGGGTAATGACATGGATGCCCTTGCCTTCAGCCTTCTTGACGCTAGCCGTCAGCGCCGCGGCATCGATCGGCTGGAGGATGATCGCGTTGTACCCCTGATTGATGAAGTCATCCATCATGGTGACCTGGATTTCAGCCTTCATCTGCGCATCCAGCGCTTGCACCGTCACGTTCGGCTGGTTCTTGACCGTTTTTTCGATGCCCGCCTTCCAGGCTTGAGTCAGCGCCTGACCGACGGTACTCGGCAGATAACCAATCTTTTGCGCCCCCTGCTGCGCATTCGCGACACCGCTGGCTGCGACAAACAGCGCTGCGAAAATAGACATCCATTTTGCTTTCGCCATCTCACCCTCCTGATTCGATTAAAAATTGTTCAACGATCATTATGATCGATTGTTGAACCATTCTATATTCAAATTGTCACGTTTTGCAAGCCTTATTTGAAAAAATATTAATCCTTTAAAAACATACACTTTGCAAGAACATGCGCGCATCACCAACAGCAATGACATGGCCAGTATGGAAAACAAAAAAAGGACAAAACTTCTCATTTAAACCAATAATAACGATCACTTTGCGCTTTTTGTGATTTAGAATTGAGTCTCCACCTAGACAACCACGCCATGAGACGGACCATGAACAACCCGCTCGGAATTTATGAAAAGGCCCTCCCCAAAGAATTGAGCTGGGTCGAACGCTTCAATGCAGCCAAGGCGGCAGGATTCGACTTCCTCGAAATATCCATCGACGAAACGCCGGAACGCATGGCCAGACTGGATTGGTCACTCGGCGAACGGCTCGCATTTTTCCGCAGTTCGCGCGAAGCGGGCATCCCCGTGCCAAGCATGTGCCTCTCCGGTCACCGCAAGATCCCTTTTGGCAGCGCCGATCCGGCCATCCGTCAACAGGCGGCCGACTTCATGGAGAAAGCCATCCGCTTCGCCTGCGACACCGGCATTCGGGTGATTCAGCTCGCCGGCTATGACGTGTACTACGAACCCACCACCCGTGACTCGCGCGAACGTTACTACGAAGGCATGAATCGCGCGCTCGAAGTTGCGGCCGCCCACCAAGTGATGCTCGGACTGGAAATCATGGATACGCCCTTCCAGAACTCGATCACACGCTATCTGGAACTCAAGAAGCGACTGCCCTCTCCCTGGTTCAAGGTCTATCCTGATCTCGGCAACCTCACCGCCTGGGGCAACGACATTGCCCATGAACTCACCATCGGTATCCATGAAATCGTTGGGGTACATGTCAAGGAAACCAAACCGGTCGGCCCGAATTTTCCCGGTGCATTCCGGGACGTGCCCTTCGGGGATGGTACCGTCGACTTCGTGCATTGCTTCAGAACCCTGAACGACCTCGGCTATGCCGGGCCGTTTCTGATCGAAATGTGGACCGAAAAGGCCGCAGACCCGCTGGCCGAAATTGCCAAGGCGCGACAGTGGGTCGGAGAACGTCTCAAACTCGGAGGATATGAATGATGCTTGAACAACTGAAACAGGCCGTTCTGGAGGCCAATCTCGAACTCCCCAAACTCGGACTCGTCGATTTTACGTGGGGCAACGTCAGCGGCAAGGATGCGGAAACCGGGGCGATCGTCATCAAGCCCAGCGGCGTACCTTACGAAACCATGAAGACCGAAGACATGGTCGTCGTTGACCGTGATGGCAAGATCATCGAAGGCAAACTCCGCCCCTCTTCCGATCTCGCCACTCATGTCGAACTCTATCGGCACTTCCCTTCGCTCGGCGGCATCGTACACACCCACTCCACCTGGGCCACCGCCTGGGCCCAGTCGTGCCGGGGCATTCCGGCGCTTGGCACGACCCACGCAGACTACTTCTACGGCGAAATCCCCTGCACCCGCATGCTCACCGAAGCGCAGACCGCGAATCATTACGAAGCAGAAACCGGGCTTACCATTGTCGAACGCTTCCGAGAAGCCAAGATCGATCCGGCACACATGCCCGCGGTTCTGGTTGCCAACCATGGCCCATTCGCCTGGGGCAAGGACGCCAATGATGCCGTGCACAATGCTGCTGTGCTTGAGTTGACCGCGCGCATGGCCATGCTGACCCTGCAACTCGAAGCCAAAATGCCGACGATGCCGCAGCACCTGCTCGACAAGCACTTCTTCCGCAAACACGGCCCCGGAGCTTACTACGGACAGAGTTGAACCGCCCGAGAGGGAAAAGGGTCCAAATAAAAACAAAAAACCCGCAATTTCTTAAGAAATTGCGGGTTTCGTGCTTTTTACTGGCGGAGACGGAGGGATTCGAACCCTCGATTCAGGTTTTGCCCGAATGCT
>CAYUYI010000223.1:0-4355 GCA_964448995.1 uncultured Propionivibrio sp.
GACGAGGTAGGTGACGCAGAGGTGCCCCAACCGTGACAGGCGGTCCCAGCCAAAAAAGAACAGGCCGACCATCGTCGATTCGAGGAAAAATGCCAATAAACCTTCGATTGCCAACGGGGCGCCAAAAATGTCCCCGACGTAATGAGAGTAGTAAGCCCAGTTGGTGCCGAACTGGAACTCCATGGTGAGTCCCGTCGTGACGCCCAGCGCGAAGTTGATGCCGAACAGCTTTCCCCAGAATTTCGTCATGTCGCGGTAGATCGTTTTGCCAGTCATGACGTAGACCGATTCCATGATTGCCAGCAGGAATGACAGACCGAGCGTCAAGGGCACGAACAGGAAGTGGTAGAACGCGGTAGCGGCAAATTGCAGACGCGACAAATCAACCAGGGATTCGTTAATCATGGCCTGTCCTTTTGGGCATCAGGGATGGTACGGGGGGGTTGGGATGAGTCATCCGGGGCGAAGAGGTGATCCATTCGCCCAGCGATCTCGTCCTGACTGAGCGGGTGGCTGAAAAAGGTGAACTTGATCGCCAGGATCAGAAGCAGTTTGATGAGCAGAACAAGATAGATTTCGTGAGCGAAAGGCGACCGGAGAATCCGTTTCTTCTCCGGTCGTGTTGCCGGCGATGGCGTGTTGCCCTGTTGGCCGGACATGTCTTTTTCTTAGGCAGTGGGCAGCTTCGCCGGTGACCGTGGGTCCACGTTGGCCTTCAGTCCGCCGCTGAAGCTGGTGACGTCAAAGCCTTGCTGAGAGAGGATTCGTGCAGCGAAATAACTCATCTTGCCGAATGCGCAGAGCGTGACGACCGGGCGGTTTTTGTCCAGCTTGCCGAGATTGGCGCGCAGTGTCGGGAAGGGGATGTTGAGCGTGCTGATCGGCGGCGGGAATGCCTCGGCCAGTGGCTTGCCTCGCACATCGACTACTTGTACCCGTGGATCCGTCGGCAATTCAGGGGTGTGTTTGACGAGCCCATCGCGCCGGTTGCAGGCGGCAAAGCCGGCCAGGTTGATGATGTCCTTGGCGGCACCGAAGGGTGGGGCATAGGCGAGCTCCAGATGACACAAGTCTTCAACCGTCATCCCGGCGATAATCGCCGTCGCAAGTACGTCCAGACGCTTGTCGACGCCTTCGAAGCCGGTGACTTGGGCCCCCAGAAGCCGGCCGCTGTTCGGCTCCCAGAAAATCTTCAGCGTCATCGGTTTGGCCCCCGGATAGTAGGACGCGTGATGGTTGTCATTCACCGTGACCGTTTCATACGCATGGCCTGCGCTCTGGAGGCGCTTTTCGCTCCAGCCGGTGATGCCGGCGACCACGTCGAACGCACGAACAATTCCTGTGCCGAGTGAACCCGGATAGGGACGCGCTTTTTCTCCCAGAAAAATGTGGTCGGCGGCGACGCGTCCCTGGCGGTTGGCCGGGCCACCCATCGGGACCGCTGTTTTTGCAGGCATGACGCGGTCCAGTGTCTCCACTGCGTCGCCGGCTGCGTAGATATCGGGGTTCGATGTTCTCTGGTACTCATCGACAACGAGATGGCCGCGGACGCCGAGTGTGAGTCCGGCTGCCCGTGCGAGTTCGTTGTCTGGCTTGACGCCGATCGACAGAATGACGATATCTGCTTCAAGGCAGGTTCCGGAATTTAGCCGGCAGGTGACATGTTCATTCTCCGGCCGAAAATCGCGAATACCGTCGCCCAACAATACTTCCACCCCATTCCGGCGCAATTCGC
The DNA here is from genome assembly GCA_964448995.1 of uncultured Propionivibrio sp. GTDB lineage: Bacteria > Pseudomonadota > Gammaproteobacteria > Burkholderiales > Rhodocyclaceae > Propionivibrio. The sequence goes on from CAYUYI010000223.1 coordinate 1,736, forward strand.
TTTCAAGCAACATTGTCATCGGCGCATCCAGCGGTGGAATCACCTGGTTCATCAATTCAACCAGTTGCACTTTCATCTGCTTGCGGCAGAGTTGCTCCGCCATCTCCAGGCCGATGAATCCCGCGCCGATGACGACGGCGCGCATGCCGGTTTCGGCTGCTGCAATGATCCGGTCCATGTCCTGTAGGTTGCGGAGCGTAAAAATCCGTTCGTCTTCGATCCCAGAAATTGGCGGACGGATCGGTGATGCCCCTGGCGAGAGCATCAGTTTGTCGTAATCCATCCACTCCGTTTGACCGGTGAGGGCATCCTTGATCTGGAGCCGTTTTCCAATCGGGTCGATTTGAATTGCTTCACATTGCGTACGAACCTTGAGATTCAGCAGGTCCTTGAGCGATTGTGGGGTCTGGACGGCGAGAACGTCGCGAGCGGGGATTTCTCCACCAATGTGATAAGGCAACCCGCAATTGGCAAACGATACGTCGGGGCCGCGTTCGATGATGGTGATTTCAGCGGCTTCATTCAGTCGACGAGCGCGTGCGGCAAACGATGCACCAGCGGCGACGCCGCCGACCACAACCAGTTTCTTTGGGTTCATGCTATTTCCTTGTGTCGAAATTATGGTGGGGATCTTGATTTAATATAGTGGCACATGCCAATAATGCCAACGGTTGGCCGTGAATTATTCCGGAACGCAGATGGCGTGACGTCGGGCGGCGTTAATCGTCTTTGCTGAGAGGAGAATGACGAGCGCACTCAAAATGCAGAGCAGGCACAGTCCCAGGCGGCTGAACAAGACAATTCCGCTTCTTCCGCCGATCAGAAAGGTGGCGATGGTGATTGCCGCCAATGGAAATGAATACGCCCAGGCCGAAATGAAAAAACCATTACGTGCGAAACGCAGAACATTCACCGCAAGAAGCGCGGTGGTGAATAAGGCGGTGTAATACAGAATCCTGCCAAAGGCATCCAGTCCCGGTGTCAAGGCGCAATAGGCGATGAAACCGACAGCGGGTGGCGCAATGAGGATGAACAGCGTTGGCAACAGGCGGGCGGGGATTGGGTCGTGGAAAAAAACGCGGTAAAGAACGATTGTCAGCAGCACGACCCAAAAAACGAATCCGATACTGAAATAGAACCAGCCGATTTCCGCATAACCAAAAAGTGGCGCGTTGATCGGCACGAAAAGATTTCCGACGACTGGAATGAACCAGGCTGGATTGGCATGTTTGATCTCATAGTGAGAGTGATACATCCAACTGCTGAGGATTGCCATAGTGAATCCCAGCTGGATCAGGGCACCAAACGTCCAGACCAGAAAGGCGATGCCTGGCACGATATCTTTCCAGGCCACGCTTAGCAGCAAGAGGCTGATGGAAAAAGTCGGGAAGAAATTGACGCGAACCGGGTGTCGCCATTCTGCAATCACGTGGTCACGGTGCTGGATCAGCTTGGTGGCGTAAAGACAAGACAGTCCGATAAACAGCAGGGTCGCAAGTGCAGCAATAGACGTTCCGATCAATCTCGCCGGCTCGAAAATCCCGTAGGCCCGCAGCCATGCGATGGATAATCCGGTCATGCCCATGACAACCGAGAAAATGGAAATCGGAAAATAGGCGAGTCGGTTGGCTTCGCCAGAGACAGTGCTTGTGTTCATTAGGGGCCTTGGGGTCTGGGCGTTAGGCGGCGAGCGATTTGAGCCAGTGCAATAGTGGCGCGAGTTCAATTGCTCCCGATCTTTGTCCGATCACGACGCCGTTATGGAAAACGACCAGTGTCGGGATGCTCCTGATGGAGAACCGGCCAGCCAGCTCGGTTTCGATTTCCGTATTGACTTTGGCAACACGAACGGACTGTTCCAGTTCTTTTGCAGCGCGATCGAGGATCGGCGACATCATTTTGCAAGGGCCGCACCAAGGCGCCCAAAAGTCGACGAGGACGGGAATATCGGAATTGTTGATGTGCCGGTTGAAATTTTCTTTCGTTAGTTCCAATGTGCCGCCAGTAAAAAGTGCTTTTTTGCACACACCACACACAGGATGCTCTCCTAACCGTGCCATGCTGACGCGGTTTGCGGTGTGGCAATGCGGGCAGACAATTTTGTTTGTAGTGGCCATGATGGAAGCTCAATCATTAGATTTTACTAATGTAATGGTTTTGCCTGCCGAATTCAACCTTTTTTAGCATATGCTTGAATCAATTCAGCTGGATTCGTCTCTGAAAGAAGCGCAATTCACGTGTTGCATTGCGCTGTTTTGATGGCTTATGCAAATAATTATCTTGTGGAGAGAGATGATGGGAATCAGTTTTACCGATCGGGCGGCGGAACAGATCCGGCGCTATCTCGCGGAGCGCGGTGGCGGTCTGGGCATTCGAATCATTGTCCAGTCCTCCGAGTGTTCGGGCATGGCCTACCGTCTCGAATTTGTCGACGAAACCGAAGAAGCGGATGTGGTTTACGAGAGTTGTGGCGCGAAGATCGTCGTTGATTCGAAATCGTTGGTGTGGCTTGAGGGGACCGTCGTCGACTATCTACAGATCGGTGAGGAAAATGGTTTCTCTTTCAGCAATCCCAATGTGAAGAGCCAGTGCGGCTGCGGTGACAGTTTTTATGTCTAAT
>CAYUYI010000224.1:0-4314 GCA_964448995.1 uncultured Propionivibrio sp.
TGACCCCCGACCCCGTGCATTCGCTGTTCTACGACTCCCACCCCCCCGCAGCGCTGCGAATTTCGCGGCTGGCCGCCTCGTCATCGTGAGCGAGCAAGGCACAATCATCGCCGCCCACGGGCGGCAATACCGGGTGGAACTGACCAACGGTGAAGTCATCGCCTGCTTCACGCGCGGCAAGAAAAGCGAAGTCGCCTGTGGTGATCACGTCACTATCCAGCGCAGCGGCGATGATCAGGGCGTGATCGACAGCGTCGAGCCGCGTCGTTCCTTGCTGTATCGCTCGAATGCATTCCGGCAAAAGCTGATCGCCGCCAATGTCACACAAATCGTCATCGTCGTCGCCACCGAGCCTTCGTTCTCGGACGAACTGGTCACCCGCTGCCTCGTCGCCGCCGAAAGCCAGGACTTGAAGGCGTTGATCGTGCTCAACAAATGTGACCTCCCCCGCCTCCTGCCGAGCGCCGAAGGAATGCTGGCGCCGTTTGCCCGATTGGGTTACCCGATCCTTCGGCTTTCGGCCCGCACCGATGCCAACGCGTTGCGACCGCATCTGGCAGGCCAGACCAGCGTTCTCGTCGGCCAGTCCGGCATGGGCAAATCGACATTGATCAACGCCCTTGTGCCGGAAGCCAAAGCCATCACCCGCGAGATTTCCGAAGCGCTCGATTCGGGCAAACACACGACGACCCATGCCACGCGCTATCGCCTGGACGCGGCCACCGCGTTGATCGACTCACCGGGCCTGCAGGAATTCGGCCTGCATCATCTTGCGCTGGCAGAGATCGAACACGGTTTCCGGGAGTTCTCGCCGTTCACTGGCGGCTGCCGCTTCCGCAATTGCCGACACGATCGCGAACCGGACTGTGCCATCCGCGCCGCGCTGGAAGCGGGAACGATCGATGCGCGCCGCTTTGCTGCGTTTCACCGCCTCGCTGCCGAAGCCGGATAAGCCGATCAGCGCAATCTACTTGGCACTCGCCTTGGATTTGGGCGGCGGCGCATCCATGACGCTGACGCAGTGCTTCAGGATCGCGGCCTGTTCATCGGCAGATTTTCCTGTCAGATCACAGCTAATCCCCTCGGGCGCCACGCGCTTTGCCTTGGCAGCCGGAGGCGGAACCGTCGCGCCTGCGGACTCCGGTTTTACCACCGGTACGGGCTCCGGTGCACCGGGCTTAGCCGCCCCCACCTTGCCCTCCGCCTTCGACGCCTTCATCTCTTCCTTAGCGACAGCGCCTTTGTCTCCGGGTTTTTCATTCGGGGTTTCCTTCGTTTCGCCCGGAGAACCCGGCACGTTAGCCTCCCCATGCGGCGTCACCGGCGGAGAACTCGAGACTGCGTACGCTTTCAACAGACCGAGTTGGCGCGACAAGGCGACCACTTGATCCTGCAAGGCGTCGTAGGCCTGAGCCTTTTCGTTCAATTCCTTCCTGACCGCGGTGACTTCCACCTGCAAAGCCCCTGTCTTTCTGGCATAGAAAAGACCGCCGGCCAACATCGACAAAAGCGCCACCCCGAGCGCCACCGACAACACGATGACGGCAAGTGTCATTTTTGACAGCCGCGGACGCGGTACTTCCTCCGCCACGGCAACTTCTTCGTCGTCACCCGCCATGATCCGTCCTTGACTCAAGAAGTGGAGATAGCGACACCACACGCTTTCGAATAACGCCATTCCTGCCGGATACTTTAATCCACGCGAGGCGGAACGCCAATCGCAATCGGTATCGCTCGGTATTTGCGCCGCTGAATGTTACTGCAACGCACCGTCGTGATAAGCTCACGAAATCGTTTTGCGCCAGAAATCAATTTCTTCCCCACCATGAACACTCCCAATCAATCCGGCAGCACGCCGATCCTCGATGCACGCGCGCTGCTCAAAGAACTTCAAAATTCGTTTGCCGTTTTCCGCGATCATGCGCCGCTTGCCATTGGCATCGACAAACAGATCCTCTCCAAGCAACCTGACCTCAACCGCAAGTGCCTGCGCATCGCTCTGGGTATGCACACCAACTCGCTTCGCTACCTGAAGACCATGGAAAAAGCGACGCACCGCTTTGACATCGAGGGCAATACCGTCGCCGAAGTCAGCGAAGAGCATCGCAAGCACGCTTCGGAAACGTTGCGCGAACGTTTCAAGAAGGACGCCGAGCGCAAGAAAGCACAGCGCGAAGCTGAAGCGCAGGAACGCCAGCGCGCGCAAAAACTGAATCTGCTTGTCGAAAAATTCGGCAAGCAGCGCTAGACGAGTCCGGCACGGAGCATCCCGTTGGAAATGAAACGCCTCAATGCCGGGAAACTGCGAGCCGCCGGTTACGACGCTCGGCAGCGCATCTTGCGTGTCGAATTTGACAGCGGTGCTCAGATCGAACACACCGGCGTCGGCGAAGAGGTTTGGCGGCGATTATCAACGGCTGCGTCGGCCTGGAGTTACTACCGGGACAATATCGAAGAAGAATTCTCGAGCCGACGGGTCGCCACCGAGCGTGAAAAAAAAGCCAACCCGCTTGACGATCTGTTCAAGAAATAAGCCCCACACCATTCCGACCGGACGGAACAGCGATGCGGGTGATAGCGTCGCCATTCTGTCATCAGCAAGCTGCTTTCCCGAGAGATCCTCGCGGCTACCCAGCAAGGAAAAGGGCATCGAGAACGATGCCCTTGTCACATCAAGCGAAGCAGCGCGTTAGAACGGCATGGCGCCGGTGATCGTGTGCATGAACAGGTAGATGAACAGGATCGGCCAGGTCAGTTTGAAGAACAGCTTCTGGTAATCGACGAAGTTCATCTCGCAGCGCTCACAGAGCAGGTACAGCGCCGGAATCACCGGGCTGGCGAGGCGCCAGGCCTGACCGACCATCGAGGCAACGGCAATCTGTTCGGTCGAGATGCCGAGCTGGTTGCCGACCGGGGCGACGATGGCAGCGATGCCGAAGTAGAACGCGTCCTGCGGCAGGAAGCAGATCGCCGGCGCGGCGAGCAGGGCGTAGATTGGCGCCATGTGCACGCCGAGCGATTGCGGCAGGATGGCGATGATGCTGTTGGCGATAGCCGTGGACATGCCGCTGTTGCCGAGAATGCCGGTGAAGGCGCCGGCGGCGAAGGTGGCCAGCGAGGGGATGAGTACGTCGGAGGCGCAGTTGCGGATCAGGTCGAGCTGTTCTTCAAGCTTGTAGTTGACGGCGAGGGCGATGCCGGAGCCAACCATGAACAGCACCCCGCCGTGACCGATGTCGGCGATCAGCGCGCCGACGACGACGGCGGCCAGGATCAGGTTGAAATAGAAGTACTGCGGCCGCTTGAAATCCGGCTCGAAGTTCTTGACCGAGGCGACCATTTCCTCGATGTGCTCGGGCGTGACGTTGAGGGAATGGGCCGGATCATAGTTCAAGCGGGCGCGCTCCTTCTTGCCCAGCCAGAAGGCAATGCCGATTACATAGACCCAAGCGACGAGCATGCCCGGCAGAATCTGGCGGAAGGTAGTGCTCATATCCACGCCGAGCGCCGTGGCGTTGGCGACCAGCGGGCCGCCCCAGGGCAACTGGTTGAAGATGCCGATCGGCAGGGTGATCAGCACCGCGAGATACGAGAGCTTCATCTCCATGCGTTTGAACAGCGTCAGGAACGCCGCCGTGCAGACGACGATGGTGGTCGTGGTGTCGCCGTCGAGCGTCACCATGCTGGCGACCATGATGGTCGCCACGCACACTTTCATCGGGTCGCCTTTGGCCAGCTTGATGAAAAAGATGCAGAGCGGGTCGAACAGGCCGGCCTTGAGCATGATGCCGAAGAACAGGATGGCGAAGAGAATCAGCACCAGCCCGGACATCACCCCCATCTTGACCTTGTGGGTGGTCGGGTTCTGGCTGAAGAACAATCCCTTCTTGATCCAATCGAAGATTAGCAGCGGGTCCTTGCCGGTGATCAGGCAGGCGACGAGCCCGAAGACGATGGGCACCAGAATCAGCGCAGTGAAGACATTGAGTTTCTTCTTGGTCAGCAGAACCAGGAAGACAACAATCATGGCGTAAGCCAGGAACGTAATCATTTGTTTTTCCCTTCCAGTTTCGGTAATCCCCTTTTTGTTCTTGTTGGGGAGAGAGGATTTCGCAGGTTGAAACCGAAGCGAAATCCTCGTCGTTTCGACTGCTTCTACTTGATGAATCCGACCTGTTGGTGGATGCGTTGGACGATGGGCGCTTTTTTGGCGTTGAACTCGGCCTTGTTCTTCTCGATCAGGTTATTGCCCTGGGTATCGATCGAGATGATCAGCGGGCCGAACTCCTTGACGCGATTGACCCAGAGGGTTTC
>CAYUYI010000225.1:0-4303 GCA_964448995.1 uncultured Propionivibrio sp.
GGTAGTTCAGTTGGTTAGAATACCGGCCTGTCACGCCGGGGGTCGCGGGTTCGAGTCCCGTCCACTCCGCCAACAAATAGCTAACGCCTTGCAATACCGTTGGGTTATGGTATTGCAAGGCGTTTTTGTTATTGCACTCTTACTGCGATGCGTAGCGGCCGCGGAGCAACTGAGCGACTGCTATGACTGTTTTGAATCGCAGCGATCAACGCAAAATTGCCTCACCGAACGGTTTGATTTTACGGGATGCACATTGAAGTGCACCCCGCAGTTCGAAACGATCAGGTCATCCACTTCAACGGAACGAGTACCAACTCCGGGAAGAGGATCAGCAGTAGAAGCAAGCCGCATTCGATGACCAGATACGGAACCACCTGTACCATCAGGTCATCCATCTTCACCTTGCCAGCGCCGCATGCCGCGTTGAGTACCGTCCCCACCGGCGGTGTGAGAAGACCAATGGCATTGTTGAGAATGAAGATCACGCCGAAGTAGACTGGGTCGATCCCCGCTTTCAACACGATTGGCATCAGCACTGGCGTCAGGATCAATACCGTGGGCGTCAAGTCCATCGCTGTTCCGACCACGAAGACGAGGACGTTGATGGCGAGTAGCAGCAATAGTCGGTTGCCCATCAAGGGTTCCAGCCATTCGGTGACTTCCCCTGGGATGTTGGCAATGGCGATCAGCCACGCCGACACCATCGCTGCCGCGATCAGGAACATGATAACGCTGGTTGTCTTGGCCGCTGCCATCAGAATGTGTGGGACTTGAGTGATTTTGACCGAGCGATAGACAACAAGGCAGAGAAACAGCGTGTAGAACACGGCGCCAACAGCCGCTTCGGTGGGGGTGACCACGCCCCCCTTGATGCCGACCATGATCAGGATCGGTAGAAACAACGCCCAACTGGCCTCACGAGTGGCTTGCCAAACTTCCGCCTTGGTCTTTTTTGGGAAGACGACGACCTGTTGTTTGCGCGAGATATACCACCAGGCACCTGCCAGCGAACTACAGAGCAGGATGCCAGGGAAAATCCCGGCGATAAACAACTTGACGACAGAAACGTTGCCAATGGCACCGAACACGATGAAGGCGATGCTTGGGGGCAGGATCATGGCGACGATGCCGCCCGATCCGATCAGTGCGGCGCAGCCCGCCTTGTTATAGCCGGCTTCGCCCATCATCGGGATCATGATGGCACACAACGCAGCGGTATCGGCGACGGCCGAGCCTGACAGACCCGCAAAGATGAATGCCGCGATAATTGCTACGTAGCCCAGACCACCACGAATATGGCCGACGAGTGCCATGCCGAAGTTGATGATCCGCCGCGAGATGCCACCTGCGTTCATCAACTCGCCGACGAGCAGGAAAAATGGAACTGCCATCAGGGCGAAGCTGTCGGCTCCAATGATCAGGTTCTGGGCTAGGATGCGAACGTCGTACATGTCCAGATGGAACATCAAGGCGATACCGCAGGCGATCAGTGCGAATGCAATTGGCATGCCAAGCATCATCGCGCCGCAGAGGGAAAGCATGAATACGGCGACTGTCATTTCTTGTCTCCCTGTGAAGCGTCGTGGTGTGGCGTGTCAGCCGAAAAATCGCGGTCGTCTTCTGATTCGCGCAGAACCACCAGATCGTCGATGGCGCCTGCGACAAACAAGGCACGATAAAGGTTGACGAAAATGATTCCGAACATGCCGACGCCCATAATGACGCCGATACCATACATATAGGAAAGCGGAAGTCCGGTTGCCGGCGAAAGCGTGTGCGCTGACATGGTCGTCATCTGGTAGCTGCCTTCGAGCAGAGCCCACAGGCAGTACAGCACGATGCTGTTGCTGAGGATGTAAGCCACCTTTTTGCCGGCAGGCGGTAGTTTTTGGACCAGTGAGGTAAACCCGAGGTGGGCGTTATCCTTGAGTGCGCCGATCGCGCCCAGGAATGTCAGCCAGACGAACAGAAAGCGGGAAAACTCTTCCGCCCAAGGGAGGCCTGAGTTGAAACAATAGCGTAGCAAGACGTTCATAAAGATAAAGATTCCCATCAGACCGAGGCAGCACGCCAGGATGATGTTGAAGCCCTTATCCAGTTTCGAGAGAAAGGGGGATGTCATGAGGCTGTTCCGATTGAGGTGAAACTCCGCCGCCGTGGTCGGGTAATCCCGTCCGCGGCGACGTGGTGCTGGTGTGACTGCTTACTTGACGGCAGCCAAGAGCTTCTCGACCAACTCCTTGCCGAGCGCCTCAGCGTACTTGTCATACACTGGCTTGAGCGACGCGACGACCTTCTGCTGTTCTCCCGGATTCAGTGCGGTGATCTTCATGCCGCGTTGCGTCAGGGTGCCGACGCTGTCCTGGTCTTCCTTGTCGTTGGCTGCACGCTGGAAGGCTTGCGCTTCCTTGGCGGCTTTCTTGACGGCTTCCTTTTCCTTGTCGGTGAGACCGTCATAGAATTTCTTGCTGAGCAGGAACGGGCTGGCGTTGTAGACGTGGCCGGTCGTCGTCAGGTACTTCTGGACTTCGTTGAATTTGTTTGAGACGACGTTGCCGAAGGGGTTTTCCTGGCCGTCAACTACGCCTTGCTCAAGCGCGGTGTAGAGCTGCGAGAACGACATCGGGGTCGGATTGGCGCCGAGCTGCTTCCACGTGTCGACGTGGATCTTGCTTTCGAGTGTGCGAATCTTCAAGCCCTTGATGTCTTCAGCCGTCTTGACTTCGCGCTTGTTGTTGGTCAGATGACGGAAGCCGTTTTCCCAGTAGTTGAAGCCGATCATGCCGACTGCCGGCAGCTTGTTGAGCAGTTCCTGGCCGATTGGGCCGTCGACGACCTTGAATGCGGTTGCCTTGTCCTTGAACAGGAAGGGCAGGTCGAAGACGTCGAACTGCGGCACGAAGGCTGCGATCGGGCCGGTCGAGACCGAGGTGCAGTGGATGGTGCCCATCTGCAGACCTTCCAGTGTCTGGCGGTCGCCGCCGAGTACGCCATCGGTGAATACTTGAACCTTGATCGAGCCGCCGGTTTCCTTCTCAAGAATCTTGCCGAATTCGACGAGACCCTTGCTCAGCGAGCGGTCTTTGTTTGTGACGATGCCGCACTTCATGACCTTATCAGCGGCCATGGCTGCTGGTGCTGCGATACCCACCGTGAAACTTGCTGCAATGACCATGCTTAACAGTTTTTTCATTTTTGCTTACCTCCGTGTTGAAGATGACGGGAGAACAACCCCGGTACGTACTACAGAAATCAAATACCGAATCGAACAAGAATCCACCCCTTGTACCGACCGAAAAACACCTGCAAGCTACATGACAACCTAAATTCTCACTCTGTGCGTATCAATATTGAATCTTTGCCACAGCCCGCAATTCATCCGGCGTAGCGGTACCGAAGCCGAAGAATTCGAGATAGGCCGGGATCATTTCGAACAACATGGCCGTGCCGATGACGTACGGGCAGCCCTTGGCCTTGGCGATCTCGAGCAGCGGCGTCATCTCTTTCTTCATCACCACTTCACCGACGAAAGTTGAGGGCGACAGGTTGGTGAGATCGAACGGCAGCGGATCGTCGTCCTTCATGCCGAGCGGCGAGCCATTGACGATCAGATCGAAACCGGTGACGTCAGTGGTGTAAACCAGGCGGGTATCGATTTGCGGGTAGTATTGCTGCAGACGGGCAACCAGATTTACCGCAGCGTCGCTCTTGGTTTTGTAAACCGAGATCGCGCCGATACCAGCGGCGGCGAGCGAAGCAGCAATTGCCGAGCCGACGCCACCGGCACCAACCAGCAATACCTTGGCTCCTTCACACTTGAAGCCGTTACGCTGGATGCCTCGAACGAAGCCTGAACCGTCAAACATGTCGCCAAGCAGCGAGCCGTCAGGGCGCTTGAGAATGGCGTTGCAGGCGCCGGCAATTTTTGCGGTTGTTGATACTTCATCGACGAGGCTGGCTGTTGTCACTTTGTGCGGCATGGTGACCAGTGCACCGTGAACATTGTCCATCTTGAAGATCTCCCTGAGCGAGACGGGGTAGTCTTCTGCTTTAACGCTCATCGGGACCACCATGGCATCAATCCCCTTGCTGTCGAACCAGGGGTTGTAAATCAGCGGCGCCTTGAATGCGGTTGTCGGGAAACCGATATGGGCGATCAGGGTCGTTTTTCCACTTAGCATGTTGTTTCCTTAGGCAATCGCAAAACACTTCTGGGGTTGTTCGAAGGACTCCTTCATGTACTTCTTGGCTGACTCGAGGCATCGGGTGGCATGTTCGGCGAAGCCGAATTCTTTGGCTCTGG
>CAYUYI010000226.1:0-4303 GCA_964448995.1 uncultured Propionivibrio sp.
TCTTTCTTCAGGCGTTGCAGGCTGGATTCGGCCAGCTGTTTCATTCGGGATTGCATTTCACCGCCGGCGTTCTTGAGCGATTCGACGCCTTGCGCGGCGATGGCGTATTCGCGCTGTGCCGAGACGAGTTCCGGGCTGTAAACTTCGAACAACGGCTGGCCTTTGCCAACCGGCTGGCCGGTGACATTGACGTGCAGGCGTTCAACGTAGCCTTCGAATTTCGGTGAAATGGCGTAGATCCGGCGCTCGTCCGGCTCGATCCGGCCGGCGGCGCGCACGATTTTGTCGAGCACGCGGCGTTGTGCGGCTTCGGTCTTGACACCGAGTTTCTGGATTTTCTCGGTGCTGAACTTCAGTTGGCCGGCCGAGGCGGAATTGTCTTCCTCGCCTTCATAAACTGCGATGTAGTCCATGCCCATCGGGTCTTTCTTCGGCGTCGGCGAAGTGTCCGGCAGGCCCATCGGGTTGCGGTAGTAGAGGAGCTTGCGCTCCTTTTTCGGTGTGTCGTTGCTGGCGGTTTGTGCAACGGGTGGTGTTTGCCGTGTCCCGAACCAATAGCCGCCGCCGGCCGCAATGAGGGCGACACCGATAAATCCGATGAGCAGGTTGGGGCCGGTTTTCAAAGGTCTTCTCCCAGAAGTTTCTCTACGTCGACCAGACGCATCTGCGCGTCGGTCTGTGCTTTGAGTTGGCTTTGCCGGGCCAGGCGGATCTGGCGCTGGGCATCGAGCAGCGTGGCAAAATCGACCTTGCCGTTCTCGTATCCCGCGAGCGCGGACTTGAAGGACAGTTCAGCCTGAGGCAGCAGGCGCGTGCTCGCCAGCAACTCGCTATGGCGAGCCGCTTCAATGGCCGCCAGATTTTCCGCCAGGTCGGCAAGAATCTGGTTGGCGGCGGCTTCCTTGCGTGCGCGGGCCGCCGATAACATGGCTTCTGACTCGCGTTCCTGCGCCCTTCGCGATGCCTGTTGCAGCGGAATGTTGATCTCGACCATCAGCTCCCATTCCTTGACGGCGCTCTGGTATTGGATCGGCGAGATCCCGACGGTGAAGTCGGGATAGCGGTTCTTGTAGGTCAGGTCGCGGGATTTTTCGGCGGCTTTGATTTTCGCTTCTTCGGCGAACAGCTGCGGATTTCGGCCCCGTACGCGGTCTTCGAGTTCGGAAAAATCGAGTCGGGCCGGCTTCGGGAGTGCACGTGGCTGTTCGGCGTCCGCCAGCCGGGCGTTGATCGGGCGTGAGAGCAGGGCATTCATGCGGGCGTGCAGTAGTTTGCCCTCGTTCTCCAGCGCGATCAGTTCGTTGCGCATGGCGGTCTGTTCGACCTGGGCACGGATGACATCCTGTTGTGCGGCCACGCCGCCGGCGTAACGTGCCTGGGCAATCTTCTCCAGTTGCTGCATCAGGGCCAACACCTCTTGCGCCAAACTCGTGTTTTGCTGAACAAAATAACGTTGGGCGTGCGTGGCCTTGAGCTTGGCGGCCAGTTCGGCCCAGGTGCCGCGCGCCCGGCCGTGCGCGGCTTCGGCTTCGAGTTCGGCGATACCCTGTTTCAGATCGCGCTTGCCGTACCAGGGCAGATCTTGCATCAGCAGATAGCGGGTGCTGCCGACGCGGTTGGGGGCCAGCGTGGCGTTCTGCTCGCCCATGCGCGTGATATCGCGAAATTCGGTGCGAAATTTCGGGTCGGCCAAGGAACCGGCCGGAGTGATGCGCTCTTCCGCGGCGGTCGCTTCATGCCGCATCGCGGCATACTCCGGATTGTTGTCGCGCGCGTAATCGAGCAGGCTGGAGAGCGTGCGGCCCGGAATCTCCTGCGCGAACCCCGGCACGGCCAGGCAGAACGCTGCGGCCAGCGTCAATAGTCCCGTGTGCCGACGCGCCATCACTGGGCGCCGTCGAGACGGACGATGGTCAACGTGCCGTTGATGTAGTCGGCGACGAAACGGATCTTGCCGTCGGGTTTCATCCGCTCGATCCAGGCGACGTCCTTGACGCGGAAGACCATGGTCATGGCCGGCATGTTGAGGTTGGTCAGCGGTCCGTGGCTGATCGTGACTTTGCCGCCGGCCTTGTCGACCTTTTTGACGATGCCGTCGACAAATCCCCCCTCGCTCGATTGCATGGTGGTCGCGGTGTGGTTGCCGTGGTTGGCGTGCTCGTTGGCGGCATGGGCGACAAGCGGCGCGAGGGCGATCAGGACGGCGAGATAGCGAATCTTCATGGGGTTCTCCGGTGTGGAACGGTGGTTTTTCGCGTACTCTAATGAGGACGGCGCGACGTGACGCTGACGTGCAGATTACATTTTTGTAATCTGGTGGTGAAGGAAATCGGAGACGGCATTGAGATTACTGATTGTCGAGGACGAGGTGAAAACCGGCGACTATCTGCGGCAAGGGCTGCAGGAAGCCGGTTTTGTCGTCGATCTGGTGCGCGACGGACGTGACGGTTTGCATGAGGCGCTGGTCGGCGAATACGATCTGGCGATTCTGGATGTCATGTTGCCGGGACTCGATGGCTGGGCGGTGTTGCGTGCTATCCGGGCGGCTGGCAAGTCTTGGCCGGTGCTTTTCTTGACGGCTCGCGACCAGGTGGATGATCGGGTGCGCGGGCTGGAACTGGGGGCCGACGATTATCTTGTCAAGCCGTTCGCCTTCGCCGAACTGCTGGCGCGGGTGCGGACGTTGCTCCGGCGTGGAAGCAGCAAGGCCTCCGATCAGAACGGAACCCTGCGCGTTGCCGATCTCGAACTTGATTTGCTCAAGCGCCGGGCTGTCCGTGCCGGCCAGCGCATCGACCTGACCGCCAAGGAGTTCTCCCTGCTCGAATTGTTGTTGCGGCGGCGAGGAGAAGTATTGCCGCGATCCCTGATCGCTTCGCAGGTCTGGGACATGAATTTCGATAGCGATACCAATGTCGTTGAAGTCGCCGTCCGTCGTTTGCGCGCCAAGATTGACGATGACTTCACGCCAAGGCTGATCCGTACGGTACGTGGCATGGGGTACGTGCTGGACGACGAGGAGCTTGGTTGAAGCCGGCGCCGAGCCTGACGCTGCGTCTGACAGCGCTATTCGCCGTGGCCTCGACCGCGGTGATTCTGGCCCTCGGTTATCTGATTGGTGCTGCGGTTGAGCAGCACTTCGTCGAGCAGGACATGGAAGTTCTTTCGGGAAAACTCGAACAGACCCGGCGTTTGCTCGAAAAGGCATCGACAGGTCGGGACTTTGAGTCATTGCCCCAGCAGCTTGACGATGCGCTTTCCGGTCAGCGCGGCCTGGCGATCGTCATCTTGTCACCGGAAGGCGGGACGCTCTTTGCGACACGGGATGCGGGTTTTCCCCATGAGTTGCTTGCTCAGCCAGAAACGACGGGCGTTCCACGGCTGGTGGCCTGGAAAACGGCGCAGAATCGGCCGTTCCGAGGCATCGCGTCGCGTACGACGTTGTTTGGGGGCGGGGGCGCGCTCGTCGCCGTGGCGACCGATATTTCGCACCACGAGCAATTCATGGCTTCGTTTCGTACGACGTTGTGGCTATTTGTTCTGGCTGCCGCCGCGCTCATTGGTTTGTTCGCTTGGGCGGCCGTCCGGCGTGGATTGGCGCCGCTTCGGGAGATGAAGCGAAAAGCGGCGTCGATCAATGCGCAACATCTGGATGCCCGGCTTGATGTCGACGCGGTTCCGATTGAACTGGCCGATCTGGCGGGCACGCTTAACGCGACCTTCGCCCGACTCGAAAATGCCTTTCGTCGGCTTTCCGATTTTTCTTCGGATCTGGCGCATGAGTTCCGTAGCCCCATCAGCAATCTGCTGACACAGACACAAGTCACGCTGTCGAGGCCACGCAGCGTTGAGGAATATCGCGATGTCCTGGTATCGAATGTCGAGGAATACGAACGGCTTTCGCGCATGATCGCTGATATGTTGTTGTTGGCCCAGGCCGATGAGGGCCAACTGGTGCCGGCAAAACAGCGCCTCGATCTGGTGCCAGTCATTGGCAGCCTGCTGGAATTTTATGAACTGGCGGCGGAAGAACGGGGCGTCACGCTATCCCTGACTGGGCAAGGTGAAATCGCAGGCGACCCGCTGATGATTCGTCGTGCGATCGGCAATCTGTTCTCCAATGCGATTCGCCATTCAGAAAGCGGTAAAACGGTTTCTGTGTCGGTTGGTCACGAGCGGGGAGACGTGGTCATCGAGGTCAGTAATTGGGGGGCTGCTATTCCTGCCGAGTCCTTGCCACGTCTGTTCGACCGCTTTTATCGTGCCGATCCGTCGCGATCCGGTCATGGTGGTCAGACCGGGC
>CAYUYI010000227.1:0-4289 GCA_964448995.1 uncultured Propionivibrio sp.
CACAGGGCTTGCAGTCGAATCGCAGCGTCAGTTTCTCCTGGCCGTTGATCAGGATGAGCGGCTCCGGACGGATGCCCTTGACCTGCTTGGGGCAAAGATTGAGGCTGAAACGGATGCAGTGCTTGGTGACCATCAGCGAGACCTCACCGCGCTCCTGCTGGCACTCGTACGCTGGTTCGATCAGGCGGACACCGTGCTTTTCGTAAAAGGCACGGGCTTTGGCGTTGAACACGTTGCCCAAATATGTAAGCGAGTCTTCCGGGTAGATGGCCGGCGGTTCAAGCGGGGCGAGGCGTTCAGGGCGTCGATAAGCGGCTGTCCGTGCGCTTTCCAGCGCTTCGACGGCCTCTCGGCGTAGCGCGTTGAGCGCTGCTGCAGGAATGAACCAGGCGGCGGAAACGTCGAGGTGGATCGCGGCGACGCTATAAATGGTGTTACCCAGCTTGCCAAGGTTTTCGCGGAGTGTGGCGAGGGCGCGGTCGGCGTTTTGCGCATGCGCTTTGACCTGTTCAATCCGGGCCGTCGCCGCCAGGCCGCGATCATCGATCAACTGGAGAGCGAACCCGGTGGAGGTTTCGGAGAAACGCAGGTGGAGCGGAATGCGCCTATCAACCGATTTTTTTTCCAGTTGGCGCTCGAATTCGTGGTCGTGGTTACGATGAATCACGGTGCCGACCTGCAATCCTGTTGGCAACCGGCCGTCGCTCAGCGTCGGCGAAAGGCGGTAACCACTCTCGATCGCTTCGGCCAGATTGACACGCATCCCGGTCAGTTCGCCGTCGGCGGTGAAAAAGGTCAGCCCGTCGCCGTTGTGAAGTGGCCAGGGGCTGCTGACGTCGAAATGCTTGCGTCCAAGCTGCGTGACCGTGCCGATCCTGTCGCCGACGAATTTCGGTGAGTCGAACGCTCCGATGTCGGCCTGGCGTTCGTTGACGAAATAGTCGGTGGCGCCGCGGTTGAAGGTTTTCTCGGGCTGCGGCGTAAAGGTGAATGTGCAGCAGCCGGACGAACTAGGCCGGAGTTCTCCCGATTCTTCGAGAATGGCGTCGACTTGTTGCCGGTAATGGGCGGTGACGTTCTTGACGTAGGAAAGATCTTTCAGTCGTCCCTCGATCTTGAACGAGCGGATGCCGGCGTCGATTAGGGCGCGCAGGTTGGCGGTCTGGTCGTTGTCCTTGAGCGAGAGCAGGTGTTTGTGGTCAGCGAGAAGGGTCCCCCGCTGATCGCTCAGTGAATAGGGCAGACGGCAGGCTTGCGAGCAGTCGCCGCGATTGGCGCTGCGCCCGGTCTGGGCATGGCTCAGATAGCATTGTCCGCTGTAGCTGACGCAGAGCGCTCCGTGAATGAAGAATTCCAGCGTGGCCGACGTTTCTGCGGCAATGTCGCGAATCTGTGCGAGCGACAGTTCGCGTGCCAGTACCATTTGCGAAAAACCGACATTTTTAAGGAAGCGGGCTTTCCGGGGGGTACGGATGTCGCACTGCGTGCTGGCGTGCAGTGCGATCGGCGGCAGGTCAAGCTCAAGCAGCCCCATGTCCTGAACGATCAGCGCATCGGCGCCGGCATTCCAGAACTGCCAGATCAGCGTGCGGGCAGCTTCGAGTTCGTTATCGCTCAGGATGGTATTAAGCGCGACAAGGACGCGGGCGTTGAAACGATGCGCATGGCTGGCCAGCCGTTCAATGTCGGTAATCGGATTGCCGGCACCGGCACGTGCGCCGAACGATGGCCCGCCAATATAGACGGCGTCGGCGCCATGGTTGATGGCCTCGATGCCGAAATCGGCATTTTTGGCCGGTGCCAGAAGCTCGAGCAGAGGGCTGCGGCGGTTCATTCGTTGCTTTTCGAAGAGGGGTGTGTATTGTAAATCATTGGTAAGTCATTGATCTATAAGATGTGGATCCGACGGTTTTTCGTATTGGTAAAGACCTGACGAAAATGTGAAAAATTGTGTCAACCGCTTTACAAGCGCCGCGTTAGTTGGCTCATGGTGGGAAACCACTGTTACTGACGGAGTAGAAAATGGGCAGTCTGAGCAATGAATCCTTTGACGAGTTCCTGGATTCTCTGAAACAAGCTGGCGTCGCCATCAGCAACGAGCGCGAGCTCCGCGAGCGTCTCGCCGAAGCGCAACGCTGGCGCTATGCCTTCGCCACCCTGGCCTCGAACGGTCGCCCGCTGGGCATCCGCTTCCAGGATGGTAGCACCGGCGTCAATGAAGCCGAGATTCATCGTACCTTCAGCCAGTTCGAGTTTCCGGAGAGCATGGAAGCTGCATTTGCCGCCTCGTTGCGCTCGGAACACTGATCACACGTTTCCCGGTTTCCGGCCACGGGCGGGAAACCTCTGGTTCAGAAAAAACCCGCCATTGCGCGGGTTTTTTCATTGTTGATGAAGCATTTAGCGAGGCCTTTGGGACATGAGGTATGATGACCGGCCTTCCCTCCTGTATCCACCGTCCCTATTCCCTATCCTTGGGGCTCCTCCGCAATGTCTGATTCGCCTTCGTCGAAGTCTGCCGCAAAACCGCTGTTGTTGTGGTTTCTGTTGTTTTTTCTTTCCCTGTCCGCCGGCACTTTCCTCGCCTGGATCGATGTTCCCGCTGCCTTTTTCGTTGCTTCCGTGGTATGCGGCGTGACATTCAGCCTGTTCGGTTCTGGTCTGACGTTGCCGCGTCGATTCTTCTATTGTGCGCAGGCGTTGGTCGGTTGCTCTGTCGCCAAGAGCATGACGCCCGAGGTTTTCAGCGTGCTGGCGAACAACTGGTTGGTGCTGGCCGGAATGGTTTTCAGTTCGGTGATCGCCGGCGGTCTGGTTGGCTGGTTTCTGACCAAATCCCATATCCTGCCGGGCAGTACGGCGGCCTGGGGGTCTTCGCCCGGGGGGGCGAATGCAATGATCGCCATGGCCGAATCCTACGGTGCCGATGCCCGCATGGTCGCAATGATGCAATATCTGCGGGTGCTGGTCGTGGTGCTGTCGGCGTCGCTGGTGGCGCATTGGTTGTCCGTGCCACAGACGCCTCCCCAGCATTCGGCGCAAGCGGTCGCGGGGTTGCTCTTGCAGGGCAATCCGGAGCAGATCGCCCTGACACTGGGGATTATCACCGCGGCCAGCCTCCTGGCGATTCGTCTGCGCATTCCCGCCGGGCCGCTGCTGGCGACGATGATCGTCGGTGCGACGTTGAATTCGATGAACGTGGTCGAATTTCGCCTGCCGTACATCTTCCAGATCGGCGCTTCGGTGCTGGTCGGCTGGTTCGTCGGCCTCGGTTTCAACCGGGCATTGCTGCTGTCGACGCTGCGCAAACTGCACTGGCTTTTCCTCTCGGCGTTCCTGCTGATCGGGTTGTGTGCCATTTTTGCCTGGATGCTGCACCGATTCGCGCATTGTGATTCGCTGACGGCATATCTGGCCACGACCCCGGGCGGGCTGGACTCGGTGATTCTGTTGGCGATGGGGAGCGGTGGCAGCACCGATGTTCCCTTCGTCGTCGCGACCCAGACCTTGCGCCTGTTTCTGGTCATCCTTACCGGGCCGCTGGTGGCTCGCTGGATTTGCCGGCACGCCTGAGGCAAAACGCCAGTCGTTATTCGTTGCCGCCGTTTTGAACCCTCAGCGAGTGCTTGAGTCGCTCTCGCGCAGTCGGGATAGCCCGTGACAGACGATCTGTAGTTCAGCCAACACGCCGTCTAGTTTGTCCTGAGTGGCCGCTGTGTGGCGTGTGTGG
Organism: uncultured Propionivibrio sp.; assembly: GCA_964448995.1. Lineage (GTDB taxonomy): Bacteria > Pseudomonadota > Gammaproteobacteria > Burkholderiales > Rhodocyclaceae > Propionivibrio. Next base: position 3,731 of record CAYUYI010000227.1, read on the forward strand.
CACGTGTTTTCGAGTTCCATGCCCAGGTTGCCCAGGTGTTCCGCACCGATCATGCGCGATGCGCTTTTGAAGGAGTGAGCGTAGCGGGTCGCTTCTTCCCAGTTTTGCCCATCCAGTGCGCGGCGGAAATCCGAGGGAAAGTTCGTTCCGTGGGTGTCGTAAAAAAGAGCGAGTATCTTGCGGTAGTGATCGGTCCGGTGATTGGCGTAGCGCAGGCCGGTGGCCACATCAATGCCGGGGAGTTCGGGGATAGTCCCGGATTCATCTTTCGGCGCGGGGGGAATTTCCGGCATGGCTGGCGATCGTTCCGAGGCGCCCGTCACGGGTAGCAGGTGCTTGATCAGCGCCCGCAGCAAATCCGAGGACCGGAGTGGCTTGACGAGACAGTCGTCCATGCCTGACTGGCGGCATTTCTCGTGCTCAGTGGCGAGGGCATTGGCGGTCAGGGCGATGATCGGGATTCTTTGCAAGCGGGCATACTGACGCAGTCGGCGGGTTGCTTCGTAGCCGTCCATGATCGGCATCTGGCAATCCATGAGAATGCAGTCCGGCAACTTGT
>CAYUYI010000228.1:0-4283 GCA_964448995.1 uncultured Propionivibrio sp.
GAAGGCGGTGGGCGATCCCCTTGTGGCAGTCGATACAGGTCTTTCCTTCGTTGAGCCCCTCCTGATGCAGCGCTGCCGCCCGACGGCTCTCTTTCATGTAATCGAAACTCTGATCATCATGACAATTCCGGCATTCGCGCGAATCCGTCTCCTTCATGCGTGTCCAAACGGCTTCCGCCATTTGCAAGCGCCGCGCATTGAATTTTTCCGGGGTATCGATCGTGCCAAGCATGTTGTGATACACATCCTTCGAGGCCCGGATTTTAGCAGCCATCTTGGGCAAGAAGGATTTCGGCACATGACAGTCCGGACAGGTCGCGCGCACGCCAGAGCGGCTCGACGCATGGATGGTCATGCGATATTCCTCGTACGAAGTGTCCTTCATTTCGTGGCAGGAAATACAAAAGGCTTCCGTATTGGTTGACTCCAGCGCCGTATTGAAACCGGCCCAGAACACGATACCGGCGACAAACAGAAACACCACGCCCAACCAGCCGGTGGCATGAAAGCGCGCCAGCAATTTCCCCAAAATGCTTTTCAGCTTATCCAGATTCATGATCTCTCCCGATTCAAACGATTCACCGCAGCCCGGCCCCCGGCTTGAACGTATTGCCGACCAACGGCTTGGCGTCCGTCTGCGACACATGGCACTGGTTGCAGAAGTAACGCTGTGGCGAAACACTGGACATCTCGGCCCCTTCACGGGTTTTGAAATGCGTGATCGAGATCTTTGTTGCATGGACTTCCTTGGAACGCGCCCACGAGTGGCAATCCATGCATTTGTTGAATTCCTTGCTGACGAGATAGCCCTCGATGGAGTGTGGAATCAGCGGCGGTTGTTGCACAAAATCGCGCGGCAGCACCGGGGTATCGGGCCCGAAGCGCGTTCCCTCGCCCACCGGATCCGCTGCGGACACTTCAGCGCCGCGCAGGCTTTGCAGTTTAACGGGGTCATCCGCCGCCCAAGTCGCGACCGGCGCGAGCAATGTCACGCACAGGCTGAGGGCGATCGCCCAATAACGGGCAAAACAGGAAGTCTGCTGGTTCATTGCGCGCTCCTTTGGTCAAATCGGTGAGTCATCTTGAAAACCTCTCGGTCGCAGACATCGATGCAGCGACCGCAATTGGTGCAATTTCCGGAAAAAATCAGTGGATGCGACTGTCCGACCGCTTTGAGCGCCGGACGAATGACTTGCGGTTCGGGGCAGACGACGAAGCAGTCCATGCAATCGTCGCAATCGCCGCGTCGGGCAGCGGAAACCCGGATTAGCGCGGCATGCCCAAGCAGACTGTAGAACGCCCCCATCGGACACAGATGGCCACACCAGCCGCGACTGGCCATCAACAGGTCGTAAAGAAAAATTGCGACGGCCAGCCAGAGCCCCCCCCATAAACCAAAGATCAAAGCCCGATGCAACATCGACACCGGATTCACCCATTCCCAGACCAGCACGCCGGAAACCACCGTGGCCAGCATGACCCCGGCCAGCAGCCAATAGCGCGTATTGCCATCGGGCGCACGCCCGGTCTTGATACCGAGTCGTCGCCGTGACCACGCGGCCAGGTCGGTCACGACATTGACCGGACAGACCCAACTGCAGAAGCTACGCCCACCGACCAGCAGATAGAAGACAGACACAATCAGCGCCCCGGTCCATGCCGTGGCATACGGCCAATGCCCGGAAAACACAGTCTGTACCAGCAAGAACGGATCGGTCAGCGGGATCGAATCAAGCAGCAGCGAAGCCGACAGATTGCCCTTGAACAGCCAGATCCCGAACCATGGCCCGATGAGAAACAACGTAAAGATCGTCAACTGACTGATGCGCCGCGCCAGCAGCCAACGTGCGCCGGACAATCCCGAACGCGGCGATGCGCCGACACGGGTCTTTCCGGCACTCACGGCTTCCACCTCGAGTTAAGTCCACTTCCCGCGGTCGGCGTCGTCACCGACGGTTCAGTCACATAGGGCGCAGCAGGTTTACTCGGCGCGACGACCGTCTCGGTCGCCGAGCGACCGGCCGTCGTCCCCTCGAAACCGCGCACGGGCATCCGAATTTGTTCACCAATCAGGGATTCCCCCTGCCGCGCCTTTTCTTCCCAGCCCTTGCGGTAATGCGCGGGTAACGCACCCTGCGCCAGCTTGCGTGGCACCACCTTGATCGCCGGTTCCGGCAAGACACAGGATTTTTCACACTTGCCGCAGCCGGTACAGGCCTCCGAATGCACGGTGGGCAACAGCATTGCGTGCCGATCCGAACGCGGATTGTGACGATTCTCCAGCGTAATGGCCTTGTCGATCACCGGGCAGACGCGATAACAGACATCGCAGCGCAGGCCAAGGAAATTAAGGCAGTTCTCCTGATCGGACAATACCGCCAAGCCCATGCGCGCCTCGGCGATATCCGTCAGATTTCGATCCAGCGCACCCGTCGGGCAGGCCTTGACGCACGGAATATCCTCACACATCTCGCAGGGCACTCGGCGCGCTGTGAAATACGGCGTGCCGCTCACCACCCGGTCGCCCAAATCAGCAAGGCTGAGCGTTCCGTACGGGCAATCACGCACGCACAACCCACAGCGCACGCACGCAGCAAGAAAGTCCGCCTCGGCCAAAGCACCGGGGGGTCGAATCGCCTGTGCCGGCAAGGCGGACGCCTGCCGGGCATACAACCCCGTTCCGAGCGCCAGCAAACAGCCGCCTCCCGCGGCCGCGGCCACGCTGTTGATGAACTTGCGCCGAGCCTGCGACGCCGGCGACGCGGCGGCGGCAGAGCTTTCGGCGTTATTCTTGAGCGGACTCACGGCGTTTGGCGAACAGAGGCTCGTTCCAACCGATTACGCGCGCACCACTTTGACCGCGCACTTCTTGAAGTCGGTTTCTTTCGAAATCGGGCAGGTCGCATCAAGCACCAATTTGTTGACCAGCTTCGATTCGTCGAAGAACGGCACGAAGATCAGCCCGACCGGCGGCTTGTTGCGTCCCTTGGTTTCGATGCGGGCGATCATCTCGCCACGGCGCGAAATCACCTTGACGACCATGCCACGTTGCAGATTTCGCTTCTTGGCATCGTCCGGATGCATGAACACCTGCGCTTCGGGGGCTGCCTTGTGCAGTTCGGCCACGCGCCGTGTCATCGAACCAGTGTGCCAGTGCTCCAGTACGCGACCGGTGCATAGCCACATATCGAATTCCTTGTCCGGCATTTCGGGCGGATCCTGATACGGAAGCGCGAAGACCACCGCCTTGTTGTCCTTATGGCCGTAGAACTTCACGCCCTCGCCGGCTTTCACGTAGGGGTCATAACCTTCGCGGAAACGCCACAACGTTTCCTTGCCGTCGACCACCGGCCAACGCAGGCCACGTGCCTTGTGATACATGTCGAAGGGCGCCAGGTCGTGCGCATGGCCACGCCCGAACTGCGCATATTCTTCAAACAACCCCTTCTGGACATAGAAACCGAAGGCGTCGCTTTCGTCATTGCTGTAGTTCTTGATCGCGTGCTCATTGACCTTGGCCACATCACTCTTCGGGTACTTGTTCACCACCTTGTTCGCATACAGGATGTCGAACAGCGTCTTGCCTTTGTACTCCGGCTTTTTGGCGATCAGGTCGGCCGGCCAGACATCCTCCACCTTGAACCGCTTGGAAAACTCCATGAACTGCCACAGATCCGAGCGCGATTCCCCTGGCGCCTTGACTTGCTGCCGCCAGAACTGCGTCCGGCGCTCCGCGTTGCCGAATGCGCCTTCTTTTTCCATCCACATCGCCGTCGGCAGGATCAGGTCGGCCGACAACGCCGAAACGGTCGGATAGACATCGGACACCACGACGAACGCCGCGGGATTGCGCCATCCCGGATAGATTTCCTGATTGATGTTCGGCCCGGCCTGCATGTTGTTGGTCGTCGTCGTCCAATAGCACTTGAGCTTGCCGTCCTTGAGCGCCCGGCTTTGTGCCACGGCGTGCAGACCGATCTTGTCGTTGAGCGTGCCTTCCGGGAGTTGCCACAATTCCTCGGTAATCTTGCGGTGGGCGGGATTCGTGACCACCATGTCCGCTGGCAATCGATGCGCAAACGTTCCGACCTCACGCGCCGTGCCACACGCCGACGGCTGACCGGTCAGCGAGAATGGCCCGTTGCCCGGCTCGGAAATCTTGCCGACCAGCAAATGCACGTTGTAGATCATGTTATTGACCCATGTGCCGCGCGTATGCTGATTGAATCCCATGGTCCAGAAGCTGACGACCTTTTTCTTCGGGTCAGCATACAGTTCGGCCA
>CAYUYI010000229.1:0-4244 GCA_964448995.1 uncultured Propionivibrio sp.
AAGAGGATCGCTTCTTCGCCACCATTGAACATGGCATGGCGATTCTCGAAGCCGAACTGGCCGATATCGGCGACAAAGGCGTCTTCAATGGTGAGACGGCATTCAAGCTGCATGACACCTACGGCTTCCCGCTCGACCTGACCGCTGACATCTGCCGCGAACGCGGCGTGACCGTCGATGCCGCCGGTTTCGAGGTGGCGATGAACCGGCAGAAAGAGCAGGCGCGTGCCGCAGGGAAGTTCAAAATGTCGGCCGCGCTTGAATACAGTGGCGCCGAGACGACCTTCCACGGCTACGAAGCGCTCGAATTCAAGGGTACGGTCCTGGCTCTCTACAAGGATGGCGTGTCGGTTCAGGATCTTGGCGAAGGCGATGCCGGGACGGTCGTTCTCGACCATACGCCGTTCTACGCAGAATCCGGTGGTCAGGTCGGTGATCGCGGCGTGCTGCAATCGGTGCACGGCATTTTTTCTGTCGAAGATACGCAGAAAATCCAGGCGGCGGTGTTCGGTCATCAGGGCGTCCTCTCTACCGGCAGCCTCAAGGTCGGTGATGCGCTGACGGCCAAAGTTGACGTCGTGGCGCGCAAGCGCACGATGCGTAACCACTCGGTGACGCACCTGATGCACAAAGCGTTGCGTGAAGTTCTCGGCGAGCATGTCCAGCAGAAGGGTTCGCAAGTCGATGCCGACAAGACACGCTTCGACTTCGTGCATAACCAGCCGCTGACCGACGAGGAAATCCATCGCGTCGAGAAGATCGTCAATGCCGAAATTCTCGAAAATGCGGCCTGTCAGCATCGTGTGATGCCGATCGCCGAAGCCCAGAAACTGGGCGCGATGATGCTGTTCGGGGAGAAATACGGTGACGAGGTCCGTGTCATCGACATCGGCTCGTCACGCGAGCTGTGCGGCGGAACGCACGTGCAGCGGACCGGCGACATCGGCGTGTTTACCATCGTGGCCGAAGGGGGGGTCGCCGCCGGCATCCGTCGCGTCGAGGCGATCACCGGCGACGTGGCGCTGGCCTACATGCAGGGCATGGAAACCGCCCTCGGCGGTGTGGCGGGGACGCTCAAGGTGCAGCCGTCCGATGTGCATGCCCGTGTCTATTCGATCCTGGATCAGGTGCGCCAACTCGAGCGCGAAATTGCGTTGCTCAAGAGCAAGCAGGTGGCGGTGCAGGGCGACGCCCTGGTCAGCAGTGCCGTCGAGATCAAAGGGGTGAAATTGGTGGCGGCCTCGCTGGAAGATGCCGATGCCAACGCCTTGCGCATGACGGTGGATAAACTGCGCGACAAGCTCAGGAGCGTTGCCGTGGTGCTGGCGTCGACGGCGGGTGGCAAGGTGACGCTGATCGCGGGCGTCACCCCCGATTTGACCGGCAAGGTCAAGGCCGGCGAACTCGTCAATTTCGTGGCCCAGCAGGTCGGTGGCAAGGGCGGCGGGCGACCGGACATGGCGCAGGCAGGTGGAACCGAGCCGGAGAAGTTGCCTGTGGCACTGGCCTCGGTGTCGGCTTGGGTTGAATCGAAGCTCTGAGCGCACGAATCGATCGGAGATCAACGGCTACCTTGTGGGTAGCCGTTCTTTTTTGGGGTTAACATCGGATGGCCATGAAACATCGCCCATCGAGAACCGAACGGATTCCAGTTCGGGGGCTGCGCTACAACATCCGTCATTGGGGAAATGAAGGTTCGCCGGTCGTCTTTTTTCTGCATGGCTGGATGGATTGTTCGCCGACCTTCCAGTTCGTTGTGGATGCGTTGCAACAAGACTGGCACGTGATCGCCCCGGATTGGCGCGGCTATGGCGACTCGGAATGGCTGTCCCGCCCGTACTGGTTTCCGGACTACTACGCCGACTTGCACGAGATCCTGGCGCATTATTCGTCCGGCTGCCCTGCGCGTCTGGTCGGGCACAGCATGGGGGCCAATATCGCCGCGATTTATGCCGGGGCTTTCCCAAAAAGGGTATCGCAACTTGTCATGCTCGACTTTCTCGGGCTCAAGCCGCCGATCGATGACGACTCGCCGACGCTGATCAACCGCTGGGTCAGGCACCTCGGCAGAAAGCCGGCCGGTGGTGCCTATGCCAGCATCGAGGCGTTCGCGCGGCGGTTCATTGAAATGAATCCGCGGCTTTGTGAGTCACGCGCCGTTTTTCTTGCCGAGAATCTTTGCCGTTGCCTGGCGGACGGAACGGTCGAGATGAATTGCGACCCCTGGCATCGGGTGCCTTCGCCGATGGTCTATCACGCCGAGGACAATCTTGCCTGCTGGCGGCGAATCGAGGCGCCGGTCCTGCTGGCGATTGCCAGCCATGGCTTCGCGAACCAGCGCTTCGGCAACGATCCGGAAGAGTTCAAGCGGCGAACCAACTGTTTTCGCAACGGGCAGGTCGTGTCGATTGCCGATGCCGGGCATAACGTTCAGCACGATCAGCCCGAGTGTGTGGCGCAGGTCATCGAGGCGTTCCTGCGCCGGGATTGATCCGGTGGACTGCCCGGATTATTTTTCGGGCGCGGTAAACAGGATCAGGCCAATCAGCTTGAGCGGTTCTTCCCCGGTGTTCTCGATGCCATGGCAATGCAAATTGTCGACCAGCGTCAGGTCGCCCGCCGTGACATCGAAAGATTCGTCATCATTCTGGTAGCGGCCCTTGCCCTGAAGGATGTAGTACGCTTCAACGTCACCCTCATGGCGATGCAGGCCGACGGAGGCGCCGGGGGGAACGGTCAGTTCGGCAAACAGGCGGCCTTTGCCGAGCATTTCGTCCGGCTTGAGCAGGTGCTTGACGGTCACCGTGCCCTGGCCGCCGCGCATGTGCTCGTTGTGCTGGGTCATCATTTCCGGGCTGTGTCTGAACAACATGGTGTCTCCTTGCTGTCGGGGGCGAAGTGTTTGCCAAAGGGCCGTCCGGTGGCGTCATCAGGGAGGATAATGCGGGCTTTGGCCAAGTCAAGGAGTATGTCGTGCGAACCATGAGAATCGGAAAATCGGCGATCGAGGCATCGGTGGTGGGTATTGGCGCCTGGGCGATCGGGGGCGACAGCATGTGGGGAGCGAGCGATGACGCCGAGTCGATCCGCACTCTCCATCGCGCCCGCGACCTTGGCATCACCCTCGTGGATACCGCGCCAGCCTACGGGCTCGGGCACAGCGAAGAAGTCGTCGGCAAGGCGCTGGCCGGGCGCCGCAGCGATTTCATCCTCTCGACCAAGTGCGGCCTGCGCTGGGATATCGAGGAAGGCGGCTTCATGATGGAGCGCGACGGCGTGCGCCTGGTGCGCAATACACGGCCGCAGCGCCTCGTCGAAGAAATCGAGATGAGCCTGCGCCGCCTGCAGACCGATTACATCGACATCTACATCGTGCACTGGCAGGAGCTTCCCGAATTTCCCTGTCCGATCGACGAAACGATGGCCTGCCTGACCAAACTCAAAGAGCAAGGAAAAATCCGTGCGATCGGTGCTTCCAATCTCAGCGACGATCAGTTCATGCAATACGTTCAGGCCGGGCAACTTGACCTGATCCAGGAAAAATTCAGCATGCTCGACCGCGCGGCGGCCGACCGCCTGCTCGGAATGTGCGACCGGCATGGCGTGACCTTTCAGGCCTACTCACCGCTCGAGCGCGGCGTGCTGACCGGCAAGATCACCTCGCCCGAGCAAGTGACGATGGGGCGCGCACGAAGCAGCCTAGCCTGGTTCAAGCCGGAAAACCTGCCCAAGATTGCCGACCTCAGCGCTAAGTGGGCACCGCTCTGCGCCAAATATGGTTGTTCCATGACGCAACTGGTGATTGGCTGGACTGCGGCGCAGGGCAACGGCCACAACGTCAACGTCCTGTGCGGCGCGCGCAAGCTGCACCAGATCGAAGATAACGCCGGGGGCGGTGATGTCGTGCTGGATACGGCGGATATGGCCGCCATGCGGCGCGATGTCGAGGCGCTGGGCTAACCGGCTCAGTGCGTCGGCGAGGTCAATGGAAAGGGCCGTCCTGATTGCCTTCTGGCCAGGTGCATGGCTGTCAGTGACTATCCATGCGCCTTTCAGGGCAGGCGAGAAAAAGTGATTTTGGCCCCTTTTGTCCAGCTATCTCGACGGGCACGTCGCCTTGAATTGAGCTAGTGCTTCACGAATGCCTTCCTCGAAGTGGATGCGGGAGACAAAGCCGAGCGAATCGAGACGTGAAGAATCCAGGCGACAGTCTTTCGGGCGAGGCGCACCCGAGGGGGGATTGG
>CAYUYI010000230.1:0-4205 GCA_964448995.1 uncultured Propionivibrio sp.
ATTGCCGCGCCAGCCTCGCGCCAGTTCTGGTTGACGAGGTAGCTGTCGTTATCGTACTTCCAGGCGTAATTGAACGAGAGGTTGGGGAACAGCCGGGCAATGACTTTCTTGCCCTCTTCGGTAGCGATACGGGCGTTGTAGTATTGCTCGCGCAAGTCCGCATTCTGCATGATCGCCACTTCTTCAAGCCGGTCGATGGGCAGGGTCATCGTTCTCGAAGCAAGCGTCTCAGCCGGCTCGACGACCTTGAGGTCAACCACCAGCGGCACGTTGAGCAGGTTGGCCAGCTCAATGCGCGTTGACGCGAGTTCCTGCTCGACCCCTTCAAGCAGCTTGAGATTTTCCAGCAGTTGGCGCTGGTACTTGAGGGCATCGAGTGGCGAACGGAGCTTCTCCGCTTCGCTGCGCCGTGAATCAGCCAAGGCTTGTTCAGCGCTGACAATAGCGGCCCGAACCTTGGTGTTCAATTTTTGGGCGCTGGCGGTACGCCAGAAAGCGCTGGTCACGTCCTGGATAAGAAGGTGCATGGCCTTGCGCCGACGCTCCGCAGCGATCAGCACACGATCGCCGTTCTGCTTGGCGTTAAAGTAGCTGACGCCGAAGTCCAGCAGGTTCCAGGTCAACCCGAGATCTTCGGTGTGATGCTTGCGCTCGCTTGAAATGTAGGGATTTGACAGGGAGGGTGCGCCCGTCACCGAATCGGTCGCAAAGGTCGTCAGATCCTTATTGCGATAGGCATAACCGGCCTGAGCCATGAACTTTGGCAACATGTCGTACTTGCTGACATCGAAGTTCTTGAGCGCCAACGCCTCTTCCATCATCCGCGTCCGGCGGTCGAGGTTGTACTTCAGAGCTCTGGCGATGGCCTCTTCAAGAGGAATCGCGTTTTGTACAGGCTCGACGTTGGCCTGAGCCGCTTGCCGATCCTTGGCACTCTGTTCGAGGATGTCCTGGGGCGCAAACGGTGTCGGCAAGCTCATGCACCCTGACAACCCGAACGCAACCGCGCTGGCCAGCGCCAGGTTTCTCGTATTCCCTACAAACTGTGTTTTCAAAATCAATCCCTCCTGGTCGATCGCGAATAAAGCGAAACAGAGAACCATCCCGATGTGGCGTCAGGAATCTACAATCGCATGTCGTTCATCGAGTAGGCTGATCCGATATCTTGACCGGCGTAACAGGGTTTTCCCGACGCACAACACGACCACCGGCAAAACGGATGGCATGCCCCAATGCACACGGGATGAATTTTAAGGATGGATGAAATAAAACACTGTGAGGGGTTTTACGGCCATAGCCGTTCGAAAACGAAAAAAGCGTGACATATGTCACGCTTTTTTAACCAGCACAATCGGCGCTAAGGCGTCGGGGTAAGTAACAGTCGATGATTCTGGGCAGCATAGCGGCGCAACGCTTTCATGCCCTCCAAGCCCAACTTGTCGATCGCGCGGGTGCAGTACGATTCGACCGTACGCACACTGAGATCCAGTCGCTCAGCAATTTGGTGGTTGCCATAACCCTGCCCGAGCAATTCAAGGATCTGTCGCTCGCGATCACTCAGCTCCTGTTCACGAAACTCCGGAAAATCGCTCCCCGCCGCAGCCAAGGCCGCCGCCGCCACCGGGCTGACATGCGACCGTCTCAAGAGAATCTTCTCGACCGCCCGAATCAACTCGCCGGCGACCTCGCGTTTGCACACATAGCCCATGGCACCACAATCCAGAACTTTGCGAATTGTCGGCATGTCTTCAAACATGGAATAGACGAGGACAGGAATGCCGTGGCGGGACAATTCGCCAATCAGTTCAAATCCCGTTTCCGGCCCAAGATGCAAATCAAGAATAGCGATTTCTGCCCCACCCGACGCCAGAAAGGAACGCACTTCAGCATGGTTCCCGGCCTCGCCGCAGACCTGATGACCGGCCTGAGACAGCAACAAGGCCAACCCCTGCCTGACAGCCGGGTGATCGTCGATCAGAAACACTCTGGAAGCAGAATTGCTGGTCACGGTGTTACCTCGTCGGTTATTTTTTCGCATGTCACGGGGTATTCAGCACAGCGGATCGCACACCGGACCAGCGTACCGGAAGGGTGATTGGGCCGGATCTGCAACTCCGCATTGATCATGCGCGCCCGGTGCGCCATCATCCGCATCCCCAGTCCTCCGTCGCGCGGCGAACCAGAGCAGATTCCCACACCGTCATCAGACACACTCATGATCAATATTGATTCGGTGCTCAGATAATCGAAACTTACTTCGATTAGCAGAGCTTGAGCATGCTTGGCCGCATTGGCAATCGCCTCCTGAGCGATACGATACAACTGAACGACCCGCTCGTTGTCGTTGCACAGATTTTCTGCAATTCGGCCAATTTCGATCCGGACGTCATGCACGTCTGCCAATTGACGGCAGTAATCGACCAGAAACGCCGCCATCCGGTGCTGATCGTGTTCCACAGGCCACAGCCCGCGAGCCAACGCATAGGCCTGATCAACGGTCTGCTGCAGCAGCTGCGCCAATGCGCTCACCTCTCGCCCCCCTGTGCCATTTTCATGTTTCTGCTCGAGCGCGGCGCAGCGCAGGCGTGCCGCCGTCAGATGCTGGCACAAGCCATCGTGCAGGCTGTGACTCAAAGATCGGCGCTCCTTTTCCGACACATTCGCGATTTCTCGTTCAAGACGCGCTCGTTCAATGATCTCGTCTTCCAGGGCCGCGTTACGGTTCGCCAGATCGCCCGAAAGCTCTTCCACCGAGGCGAACGCGCGCGAGAACTGCAACGCCAAGGCCAAGCCTTGTGCCAGAATAAAGAAGAACAAGCCGACATGGATCAGATAGACCGAACGGATGATGCCGAGGTCACACAGCATGTCATTGATGGCAATTCCGCCCAACAACGCGAATCCGCAAAGGATAAAGCCAGCCCCCTCGCGCCCTCGCCGCCGGGCAAGCGCCATGCGCTGCAGGACGTAAAAAATGAGGAGAATCGAGATCAGATAGTAAAGATGTTGTGAGAGAAGCACCGCCGGAATCGGCAAAAACAACGCAGCGAAAAAGAAGGCGGCACCGACAACCTGGCAAGCGCGCATGACACGGAGAGAAAATTCCTGCGGAAACAAGGCCTGGAAAAACATGAAACCGACCGGCACGGAAGCAAAAAATCCGAGCACTTCGAGGCGATGCAGCACCGCAACAGGGAAAGTTGGGAAATAGAGCAGCACGAACCAGTCACTCGATGTCGACGCCGCAAAACTCAGCACCCATAACAAACAGTACATTCCAAAGTACAACGGCCCCGGGTTCTGACGACGGAAGCTGAAAAAGAGCAGGTGATAGCAGCCCATCATCAGCAGGCAGCCAGCAAAGAAATGGGCACCTCCCCATTGCCGGTTCTGCGTCGCCAGAACCTCATCGGCCAAGCCGATGATGACAGGATCGATCAGCCAGCGCGCCTCATACAGGTGGTTGGACACTTCCATGACCAGCTCGATCGGCGACCCGTCGTTCTGGAACTCGAGCAGACGCACGCCAAGCTGCGGATATTCAGCACTCGCATCACTTCCGTTTTCGCCAACACGACCTTGGGAAACTCGCAACTCACCATTCAACCAGAGACGGTAAGCAGCACCGACGTTACCCAGACGCAAAGCGTAGCGCCCTCCGGATTCGGGCATCCGAAGACGCAAAACAAGCGTCAGCGTGCGGGATGCCGACCTTCCCGGATTGTCCGTTTGCCAATGATTGGTGACTAGCGGAAGGCGCACCCCGGACAGATCGGGCTCAACACCCGATCTGTCCAGATCTTCCGGCTTCAGCAATTTTCCTGGATATAACGTCCAACCAGAATCGAGGACAAACAACCCTGTGCGCTCGAAATCGACTTTGCGCAAATCCAGCCCGGTCTGTGCACAAACCGGCCAAACCAACACGCCGAGGAGCCCGACCAGCACCAACAAGTACCGTCCCACGGAGCGATTAACCCGCCGAATTCCGCCGCAAATACCCACGGGATTTCGACGCGACTCGCGCACATCATCAGAAAAAAACTTGCCAGCAACCGAATTGCCCGAAAAAATGTACTCGGTACTCATTGTTGAAGACAACCCCGACCTACGCCTATATATTAAAAGTGAGCTGGGCGATCAGTTTCATACCATTGAGGCCCGCAATGGGGTTGAAGGCCTAAATCTGGCCCTTGAGCTAATGC
>CAYUYI010000231.1:0-4167 GCA_964448995.1 uncultured Propionivibrio sp.
TTGCCAGCGGGCAGCCATTCGCGTAGTTGCTGAGTAATTCCATGAGTTGAAGTCCCCGCAACAGGCTTTGGGTGCCGGACGGGCTGTCGGATTCGGTTCTGGTTGTCATGGGGGATTGCTTTTTAGTTGTAGGTGAGTGTGACGTGGTGATCCGTGTGGTCCGTTATTGTGCTTCCCACAAGGCGGCTTCAAATTATTGCTTGGTCTGGTCTGGCGTGTGAAATTTTTCGGGTACTGTCTTGACAGTTTTGGCGGGAATCAATATTCTACATTTCGGAATAGTATTCTAATATGTAGAATATGGTGTTTCGCAATTTAATCCGTGTCAACTGCTGCTTCAATTGATGTGTCTTCTCGAGCAGGCATGTGTGGCATCGGTACCAGGCAGTATCGCGACGGCAAGATTTCTTCTCCTCGAGGATCTTGCCGTCGCCCCAGATTGATTTTCAGTTCAATTGAACGGTTTCGTCAGCAAAGGAAACAACAATGATATTCGGGCATGTCAACGATTTGGATACGTCCTTCGCCTGGCTTCCGCAGCCGCTCCGGACGGCGGTCGAACATCTCAAGCGCACCGATTTCATGGCCTTGCCGGCTGGCAATTACGATTTGCAGGGCAAAGATATCTACGTTCAGGTCATCGACATGGCGACCAAGCCGTTTGCCGAAACTCGCCCCGAAGTTCATCGCGAGTACATCGACGTGCAGTTTCTCGTGAAAGGTCGCGAAAAGATTGGCGTGGCTTCGGATACGGGAAAAAATACCGTTGCGGAAGATCTGTTGGCGCAGCGCGATCTGCTGTTTTATGCGGGAATGGAAAATGAGTCGACGCTGACGATGACGCCTGGCAGCTTTGCCGTCTTTTTTCCGAGCGATGTGCACCGGCCAGCCTGTGCCTTCGAGCAGCCGGAGACGATCCGCAAGGTCGTCGTGAAGGTTCGTCTGTCCTTGCTTGCGGGAGTCTGAAATGCCTACGATCCGTTGGGGAATGATCGGTTGCGGTGCCGTCGCCGAAGTGAAAAGTGGGCCCGGCTTTTACAAATCCAGCAATTCGGCATTGGTGGCCGTAACGAGCGCCGATGTGGCGATGACCCGATCGTTTGCTTCACGCCACAACGTGCCTGCCGCCTGCGATACGACCGAGCAACTGCTTGCCAATCGCGAGGTCGATGCCGTCTATGTGGCAACACCGCCATCTTCGCACAAGCCGTTGGCGCTGCAAGTGGCAAGGGCTGGCAAGCACGTCTATGTCGAGAAACCGATGGCGATGCGCTTCGAGGAATGTCGCGAGATCGTCGATGTGTGCCAGGAGAAGGGCGTGCGCCTGTTCGTCGCCTTCTATCGTCGGGCAATGCCGCGTTTTCTCAAGATCAAGGAATGGATCGACAGTGGCGTCATTGGCGATGTGCGCAATGTGCGGGCAGTCCAGCATCAATCGCCGGCACAGGAGGATCTCTCCCGCGCAACGCTGCCGTGGCGCCTGAAGCCAGAGATTTCGGGCGGAGGAAAGTTCCTCGACATGGGGATTCACGAGCTCGACATCTTCGACTTTCTGTTCGGAGCCATCGAAGAAGTGCACGGAATCGCCAGCAATCAGGGCGGGCTTTACGATGTCGAGGATACGGTAACAGCAACCTGGCGCCATGCAGGCGGTGTACAGGGCTATGGGTCCTGGTGTTATGTCTGCGGCCATGATGAAGACTATGTCGAGATCGTCGGTTCGAAAGGCCGGATTGAATTCGAGTTTTTCACCGACAAACCGCTCAAGCTGATTCGTGGCTCGGAGGTTGTCGAAGCAGATATCCCCAATCCGCCACATGTGCAGCAACCGTTCATCCAGAGTATTGTCGATGACTTGAATGGGATTGCGCCGTGTCCTGGTAACGTCGAGAGTGCAGTGCGCTCGACCTGGGTGGCAGATGAAGTGCTCAGGCACTATCGTCAGCAAAATGGCTACTGAGCGACCGAATTGTTTCTGATGAACTGATGGGAAAAAGTCATGCCACGCATTTCCTTTGCTGAACTGAAAGCTGAATTCAAGCGCGTCCTGATCAAGAAAGGCTGCGATGAGGCCACTGCTGATCTGTCGGCGCAACTGATTACCGAGACCAGTTGTGATGGGGTGTATTCGCACGGCGTCAATCGCTTTCCGCGCGTTATCGAATACATCGACAAGGGCTATATCGATCTGAAGGCTAAACCAACGCTGACCGATGCCATGGGCGCTTTCGAGCGCTGGAACGGCAACTTGGGGTTGGGCAATGTCAATGCCAAGCTGTCGATGGATCGTGCCATCCAGCTGGCGCGTGCGCAAGGCATTGGATGTGTCGCACTAGCCAACACCAACCATTGGCTGCGTGGCGGCACCTACGGGTGGCAGGCTGCCGATGCCGGTTGTGTCGGCATTTGCTGGACCAACACCCAACCGAACATGCCGGCCTGGGGCGCAAAAGATCGCCGTATCGGCAACAATCCTTTTGTGATGGCCGTTCCCCGCAAGGAGGGGCACGTTGTCGTGGATATCGCCATGGCGCAGTTCTCCTATGGCCAGATGGAAAACAAGGCAATGCGCGGGGAACTGCTGCCGGTTCCCGGTGGCTATGACGAACAGGGCAATCTGTCCTGTGATCCGAAGGAAATCGCCAAGACCTGGCGTGTTCTGCCGATTGGCTACTGGAAAGGTTCAGCCTTGTCCATCGTGCTCGATCTGGTGGCCGCAGTGCTGTCCGGCGGACGCTCGACCCACGGTGTCGGCAAGTTGGGTAGTGACGAATATGGCTTGTCGCAAATGTTCATCGCCATGGATGCGACCCGGATCGCCGGGAATGACTCTTTGGCGGCGGCCGTCAATGAGGTGCTTGAGAATTTGCATGGATCGGTCCCGGTCGATCCAGCAAAACCGGTTTTGTTCCCCGGGGAAAACTCGGCGGCGATTCGCAAGGCCAATCAAACCAACGGGATCCCTGTCGATGACTCCGTCTGGGCAAAAATCAAGTCCCTGTAATTGACCTGAAGGAACCCACATGGAAACTCGAGCCTGTGTTCTTTATGCGCAGGAAGATGTGCGCGTCGAAACTCGTGAAGTCGGAGAAGTCGGCCCGCAGCAGGTGCTGATCCGCATCGGCGCAGGCGGCATTTGCGGGTCGGACATCCACTACTACTGGGACGGCGGGATTGGAACGATTCGGGTGACGGAACCGATCGTCATGGGGCACGAAGTGGCCGGGACGGTCGAGGCTGTCGGCGAACTGGTGCGCCGTGTTCGTCCGGGTGACCGGGTCGCCGTGAGCCCCAGCCGACCCTGTGGGAAGTGCAAGTTCTGCCTGGCAGGCGAGCAGCAGCATTGTCTGGAAATGCAGTTTTTCGGCAGTGCCATGCGCAAGCCGCACACCCATGGAGGTTTTCGCGATCGTCTGGTGGCCGAGGAATATCAGTGCGAACCGATGGGCAATGACGTTTCATTGGGCGAAGCCGCCTGCGCGGAGCCGTTGGCGGTCGGTGTGCATGCCGTCAATCAGGCGGGGAGCCTACTCGGCAAGCGGGTGCTGGTGACGGGCGCCGGCCCAATCGGAGCCTTGCTCATTGGCGCTGTTCGTGTCGCGGGCGCTCAGGAGATCGTTGCCATGGATATCTCCGAGGCGCCACTGAAGGCTGCTCTGGCGATGGGGGCGCACCAGGTCATCAATGCTGCTAATGAACCGGATCGCCTGATGGCCGACTATTCCGCCGACAAGGGGTATTTTGACGTGGTTTTCGAGTGCACCGGGGTCGGTTCCGTTCTTAAGCAGGCGTTCCCGGTCATTCGTCCTCGCGGCACCATCGTTCAGGTCGGTGTCACCGGTAGTTCTGACATTCCGATCAATGCGCTGGTTGGAAAGGAGATCCGGTTGGTGGGGACGCACCGCTTTCATGCCGAATACGGCGTGGCCGCGCGGTTGATTCGGGAAAAGCGGATCGACGTGAAGCCAGTGGTCACGACGACGTTGCCGATGGAGCGGATTACCGAGGCTTTTGGTATTGCCCGTGATCGTTCTTCGCAGATGAAGGTACAACTCAAATTTGATTGACTGACCGCAGGGTCTTTGCGGTAATTGCCTGTGTTGGGGGGTGGAATGTATTCCAAGTTGTTATTGAAGGCCCTGGAGTGGCTACTGATCGTGATATTTG
>CAYUYI010000232.1:0-4129 GCA_964448995.1 uncultured Propionivibrio sp.
CCGGCAGCATGATGAACACCGGCGGCATCGCCCTGCGCCTGATCGACTTCGCCAAAGTCGTCGTCGGCCGTCTGCCCGGCTCGCTGGCGCACATCACCTGCCTGTCGAACGCCCTGTTCGGCGCGATTTCCGGTTCCGCCGTCGCCTCCGCGGCAGCCGTCGGTTCGACGCTTTCGCCGCTGCAACGCAAGGAAGGGTATGACATGCCCTTCTGTGCCGCGGCCAACGTTGCCTCATCCCCCTGCGGCCTGCTGATTCCGCCCTCCGGTGCATTGATCGTGTATTCATTGATTTCCGGCGGCACGGCAGTCGACGTGCTGTTCGTCGCCGGCTACATCCCCGGCATCATGATGGCGCTCTCGGTGATGGCCTGGATTGCCTGGAAAGCGCACAAGGGCGAAATGCCTTCGACCGTGCATCGCTATACGGCGGCCGAATCGATCGCGATCACCCTGCGTGCGCTGCCGGCTTTGTTCCTGATCGTCATCATCATGGGCGGCATTATTGCCGGCGTATTCACCGCCACCGAAGCGGCTGGCGTCGCAACGCTCTACACCTTCGTCCTCGGCCGTTTCGTCTACAAGAGTCTCGACTGGAAAACGCTGATCAAGAGTACGCTCGACGCAGCGGTCGGCACCGCCGTCGTCATGCTGATGGTCGGCGTTTCGATGACTATGTCCTGGTTACTGGCGAGCACCGGCTCGGCGAAAATGCTCGCCGACGCCATCATCGGCTTCTCCAGCAACCCGTACGTGCTGATGTTCCTGTTCAACGTGCTGCTGCTTCTGCTCGGCACCTTCCTCGACATCACGCCGGGCCTCCTGATCTTCACCCCGATTTTCCTGCCAGTGGCGATGAAACTCGGCATTTCGCCAGTGCACTTCGGCATCATCATCACCTTCAACCTGTGCATCGGCATCGCCACGCCGCCGGTCGGCAGCACACTGTTCGTTGCCGCCCGGGTTGCCAAAGTTCCGCTCAGTCAGTTGACGCTACCGCTGCTGCCCATGTTCGCGCTGGAGATCCTCGCGCTGTTCCTTGTCACCTACATCCCGGCGCTATCGCTCTGGCTGCCGCAAGTCGTGCTCGGGAAAGTGAGTTAATGCCATGACCATGTCCACGAATCCGGTCTTTTCGCTCAAGGTCCGGAAAAACAATCATCTCTCGCTCACCAGCGCTGAGGGGCACCACGCCCACGTTTTCATTCTTGAAGACGACCTGATCCGCGTGATGCTGCTTCCGAATGGCACTCTCAATTTCCCGCAGACTTGGGCAATCGCGCCCGGCCAACCCGACGTTCCCTATGAAGGCCGTGACCGTTTCGACCTCGCCGGTTTTTCATTACCCACCTATCGACTCGAAGAACACGCCGACGAGATTTCGATCATCACCGCACAGATCCGTCTGACCATCGCCCGCACCGGCTTCTTCTGTCGCTGGGAAATCCGTCAAGGAGAAGCATGGATCGCCGTTGCAGCGGACCGTCCGACGCAGGCCTACAACTTTGCCTGGTGGGACGACAAGGTCTACCACTACCTGAAACGCGAGGCCGACGAAATGTACTTCGGCCTTGGGGAACGCGCCGGTGATGCCAACCGCATGGGACAGCGCTACCGCATGTGCAACGTCGATCCGATGGGCTACAGCGCGCGCACGACCGATCCGCTCTACAAACACATCCCGTTCTACCTGACCTGGAAGAAGACGCCCGAAGTCGCGTTCGGCCTGTTCTACGACACACTGTCCGACTGCGCGTTCGACATGGGCAAGGAACTCGACAACTACCACGGCCACTACCGCTACTTCCAGGCCGACTACGGCGACCTCGATTACTACTTCATCGCCGGCCCGAAGCCAGCCGACGTAACACGGCGGTTCACCTGGCTGACCGGCACCCCTGCCTTCACACCCAAGTGGGGGCTCGGTTATTCCGGCTCAACGATGTTCTACACCGACGCGCCGAATGCCCAGCAGCGCATGGGTGAATTCATCGACGGCTGCCGCAAGCACGACATCCTGTGCGACTCATTCCACCTTTCCTCCGGTTACACGTCCATCAACAACAAGCGCTACGTGTTCAACTGGAACCGCGAGAAATTTCCCGACCCGGCCGGGTTCGTCAAGAATTATCTCGACCACGGTGTGAAACTGTGCCCGAACATCAAGCCCTGCCTGCTTCACGACCACCCACGATACCGGGAGGTGGAAGCGGCGGGCCTGTTCATCAAGGACGCGGACGGCAGCCCAGCGCAGGTCCAGTTCTGGGATGAAACCGGCGCCTACCTCGATTTCACCAATCCGGACACCTACGCCTGGTGGAAGGCCCGCGTTACCGATGCCTTGCTTGAATACGGCATTGCCTCGACCTGGAATGACAACAACGAATTCGAAGTCTGGAGCGACAAGGCGACCATTCACAACTTTGGCCAGCCGCGTCGTGCGTGCGAAGCCAAGCCGCTGCACACGCTGCTGATGATCCGTGCCTCGCGCGAAGCTCAGGCCGCGTATTCACCTAAAAAGCGCCCGTACCTGATCTCACGCTCCGGCGCGGCCGGCATGCAGCGCTACGTGCAGACCTGGTCGGGCGACAACTACACTTCGTGGGAAACCTTGCGCTACAACATCCGCATGGGCCTCGGTCTGGCCCTGAGCGGGATCTCGAACAGCGGTCACGACATCGGCGGTTTCGCGGGACCGGCGCCCGAACCGGAACTATTCCTGCGCTGGGTGCAGCAGGGCATCTTTCTGCCGCGCTTCTCGATCCACTCATGGAACGACGACCAGACCGTCAACGAGCCCTGGATGTATCCCGAAATCACGCCGCACATTCGCGACCTGATCAAATTCCGCTACCGGCTGATGCCCTACCTCTACGACCTGCTCTGGCGCTACCACAACGGCCTCGAGCCGATGATGCGCCCGACCTTGCATGATTTCCCGGAAGACCCGCGCTGCTTCGAGGAGAACGACGACTTCCTGCTGGGCAGCAAGTTGCTCGTCGCGCCGGTCGTCGAGCCCGGCCAGCACACGCGCCAGGTTTATCTGCCAAAAGGTTCCGGGTGGTACGACTTCTGGAGCGGCGAGTATTTCGCAGGCGGACAGACCGTCACCCTGCCGGCCCCGTGGGACAAGCCCCCGCTGCTGGTGCGTGAAGGCTCGGTCATCCCGCTCAACCTCGCCGAACAGCACTTCGCCCGCCCCGCCGACGAACGCGGTTTCGCGATTTTCCCGCACCAAAACGACGGCATCATTGACGAGACGTTCTTCGAGGATGACGGTGAGAGCACCGCCTATCTCGACGGCCAGCGCGGGGAATGGAAGGTTCGTATCACCTCGGACGACGCGAGCCTGCGCGTTTCCACAACTGCCGCAGGTATGGCCGGCATGCCGGAAACGGGTTTGACGATCCTGCTTCCGCGACAGGAATCCCGCGCCATCCGCCCGGAATCCGGAAAGATTCTCGCCGACCGTCAAGACGGCGGTTGGCGAGGGATCAGGATCGCACCTTAGGAAGACAACGTTCCGTTATACCCTCGAGGAAAGAAACTCAGTCAGATCGGCTGTGGCAACACACCCAGCATTTGCAGCGTGCAGGCGGCTACAGCCCACAGGTTATGCCGTCTCACTTAACCTTGAACTCAAAGTCGTTATGGCATTCCATGCATGGGATTTTGTCTTTCTCCATCGGCTCGTGAACGCCGTGGCACTCCAGGCAACTCAATGGCCCCAGATGGCTATCATGAGGATTGGCCGGTAATTTTTTGGTGCGCTGCGCGAGCTTTTCATAAGGGCCGTGACACTCGAGACATGTCTTATAGGATGGGGCATCCTTAGGCTTTTCGACTTTGTGGCAGTCAGCGCACGTGACTTTTTCTTTGTGGTGAATGCCTTGTTCACGAAAACTCGCTGCTGTTGCCTGCTGAAACGTATTGAGCAAGAAAAGCAGCGAAACCAACGCAAAGCTACGTGTAATGTGGTGGATACCCATCGGTTCAATCAATTTCATTTAAATGACTAGAGATCGTTAATTGTGAGCAGAGGCGCTTGTCAGCAACTTCGTTGTCCTACGCAAACATTGCGCAGATCTCAACCCAGCGTTGGTCGAGCCTGGACTGATATGTAACGCAGA
>CAYUYI010000233.1:0-4120 GCA_964448995.1 uncultured Propionivibrio sp.
AAAAATGACTTTAACATCAACTCCGAATGCCTGTCGATTCGGAATCGCGGGTTGTTGATTCTGATTACACCGGAACATCCGTCCGGTCGACCACGCGGCGCAGAACGAAACTCGAATGCACGCCGGTGACGCCCTGGATGCGGTTGATGCGGTTGAGCAGGAGTTCCTGGAAAGCTTCCATGTCGCGGACGATGACCTTGAGTTGATAGTCCGCATCCTGGCCGGTAATCAGCAGGCACTCCATCACTTCCGGCATCTGGCGGATTTCGGCTTCGAAGCGTTCGAAGCGCTCCGGCGTGTGGGCGTCCATGGCGATGTAGATCAGCGCGGTGAGTGTGTAACCCAAAGCCTTTTCGTTGAGCAGGGCGCGGTAGCTTTGAATGATGCCGCTCTCTTCCAAGGTGCGAACCCGTCTCAGGCAGGGCGAGGGCGACAGTCCAATGCGGTCGGCCAGATCCTGGTTGCTGAGGCGGCCTTCCTGCTGTAGCACCTGCAGAATCTGCCGGTCGAAGCGATCGATTTCCATAAATATGGTCTTTTTGATAATGGCAGCACGTTTATTGCTGTTTGTGTTGATATGTGGCAATTATATGCCGTATTTAGCGGGTCAATGGATGAAGTTTGCAATCATCTGCGGGGACGTTTTGGCTAAGATGGTCTCGTTGATCACACCGCCGTCGATTGGAGTCACGCATCATGTTGAAGAATCCCGCCAGCAAGTACACCGCCTTTCCGCCGATCCGGCTCGAAAACCGTCAATGGCCGAGCCGCACGATCACGCATGCGCCGATCTGGATGAGCTCCGACCTGCGCGACGGCAACCAGGCGCTGTTCGAGCCGATGAACGGCGAGCGCAAGATGCGCATGTTCCGTACGCTCTGCGGGGTTGGCTTCAAGCAAATCGAAGTGGGGTTTCCGTCGGCATCGCAAACCGATTTCGATTTTGTGCGCAAGCTGATCGAGGAAAAACACATTCCGGACGATGTCACCATCGAGGTGCTGGCACCGGCGCGCGAGGAATTGATTCGTCGCACCATCGAGGCGTGCAAGGGCGCGCGTCGGGCGATCGTGCATGTGTATAACGCGACGTCCAAGCCGTTCCGCGAATTCGTGTTCGGTTTGAGCAAGGCCGAGGTCGTGGCGATGGCCGTCAGTTCGGTCAAGCTGGTGCGCCAATTGTGCGATGAAAATCCCGGTACCGAATGGATGCTTGAATACAGCCCCGAGCATTTCACCGGGACTGAACTCGATTTCGCGCTGGAGGTGTGCGACGCCGTCACCGAGGCGTGGGGGGCAACGCCGTCGCGCAAGGTGATTCTCAATCTGCCGACGACGGTCGAAATGGCGACGCCCAATGTCTATGCCGATCAGATCGAATGGATGCATCGTCATCTGGCGCGCCGCGACAGCGTGGTTCTCAGTCTGCACCCGCACAACGACCGCGGCACGGCCGTGGCGGCGGCGGAGCTGGCGCTGATGGCCGGCGCCGACCGTGTCGAGGGTTGCCTGTTCGGCAACGGTGAGCGGACAGGCAACGTTGATCTCGTCACGCTGGCGCTCAATCTGTACACGCAGGGCGTCGATCCACAGCTCGATTTTTCCGATATCAATGCCGTGGCCCGCAGCTACGAACATTGCACGCAACTGCCGATTCATCCCCGTCATCCGTATGTTGGCGATCTGGTATTCACGGCTTTCTCCGGCTCGCACCAGGATGCGATCAAGAAAGGCTTCGCCGTGCAGACGCCGGAAGGGGCGTGGAACATGCCCTATCTGCCGATCGATCCTGCCGACCTCGGCCGCAGCTACGACTCCGTCATTCGTATCAATAGCCAGTCCGGCAAAGGCGGCGTTGCCTACTTGATCGAGGCCGAGTATGGCGTTGCCATGCCGCGTCGGTTGCAGGTCGAATTTTCCGGCGAGGTGCAGAAACGGACTGACCAGCATGGTGGCGAGATGGAAGCCGCGGATATCTGGGCACTGTTCGCGAAAACCTATCTCGATACTGCCACGCCGCTGCGTTATGTCGAGCATCATCTCTTCGAGGATGGCAAGGCGCAGGGCATCCGGATGGTCGTTACGATGGATGACGGCACGACGCGGACACTGACGGGGGAGGGGAATGGCCCCATCGATGCGGCGGTGCACGCGCTCAGCACAGTGGGTATTGCCGTCGAGGTGCGCAGCTATGAAGAGCGTTCGATGGGCAAGGGGGGCGATGCGCGGGCCTGTGCCTTTATGGAGGTCACCCGCCCCGGGGGTGAGCGTGACTATTTTGGTGTCGGCATGGACGGCAACATCGTGACGGCGTCGATCAAGGCGCTGATCAGCGGCGTCAATCGCCTGCACATCAATGGTGCCGCCAACCCATCCGTCTGATTTCACGCGTTTTGCCGATTGGCGACGTCTGCGGCCGGGGTGGCCGAAGGCGTCTTTTCTCAACGTTTCACGTGGTTATTACTCATGATCAAGACTATCGTTACCGTCATTTGCTTCTTCCTCGGCTTCATCAGTGCAGCCCAGGCACAGGCGCCGGAGGCCTATCCGAACAAGCCGATCCGCCTGATCGTGCCGTTCCCGCCCGGTGGAGGTTCCGATATTCTGGCTCGGCTTGTGGCCAGCAAGCTCAATGAGCGAAACAAATGGAACATCCTGGTCGAGAACAAGCCGGGGGCCGGGGGGACGGTGGGGATTACCGAGGCCGTGAAGGCTGCGCCCGGTGGTTACGATCTGGTGATCGGTCAGAAAGACAATCTGGTCATCGGTCCGTGGCTTTACAAGAATCTTAAGTGGGATCCGACGCGTGATCTCGTCGCGGTGGCGCATCTGGCTTACTCCCCTGTGTTGATCTCGACGAGTGTCGGCAGCAAGTACAAGTCGCTGAAAGACGTGGTCTCCGCCGCCCAGAAAAACCCGGGTGCGATCAATTATGGTTCGCCGGGCAACGGCACTTCCATCCATCTGGCGGCCGAACTCTTCCAGAAGGCGGCCAAGGTCGAAATCGCCCATGTGCCGTACAAGGGGTCCAGCCCGGCCTTGCTGGATGCGGTTGCCGGCAACATTGAACTGCTGGTGTCATCGGTGCCGTCGGCGATTGGCCAGATCAAGGGCAACAAGTTGCGGCCACTGGCGGTGACATCCGCCAAGCGTAGTTCGATGCTGCCCGACGTGCCGACCGTGGCCGAGTCGGGAATCAAGAACTTCGATGTGAGCACTTGGTACGGCTTGTTTGCCCCGGCGGGAACACCGGAGCACGTTGTCAATCTGCTCAATGCAGAAATCAACAAATTGCTGACGAATCCCGACATGCGGGCCGCGATCCAGGCGCAAGGTGCCGAGCCGGTGGCCATGAGTACGGCAAATTTCGCCAGTCAGTTGAAGGCCGAGTACGTCAGCTGGAAGAGTATTGTCGAGGCTTCGGGGGCGCAGATCGACTGAATGAGGGGGCGGGGGCTTCCGGTGTTTGGGGCGACCGGTTATTGGGCAGAGTCTCGCTGGGCGCGCCTTTTGTGTTTTGCAACGACGCTTCAGCCGCCGAAAGCGGGTTGATCTCGACGTGCTAGAATAGCCCCCTTCCTCGCTTCTATCTGGTTGATCTGCCTATGTTCTCGGGAATCGTTGCGGCCATCGGCCGCATCACGGCGTTGACGCCGCGCAATGACGGTACGCCAACCGTGCGCCTGACTGTGGCCTCCGGTGGTCTGGTACTGGACGATGTTTCGCTCGGCGATTCGATTGCCTGTAACGGCGTTTGCCTGACTGTGGTCGATAAGTTGGCTGAGGGCTTCTGTGTCGATGTTTCGCCGGAAACCTTGTCCTGCACCGTGGGGCTCGCAACGCCGGGCGCCATTAATCTGGAAAAAGCGCTGCGCCTTTCCGATCGTCTCGGGGGGCATCTGGTTTCGGGGCACGTTGATGGCGTTGGCACCGTTTTGCGGTTTGATCCGGTCGGGGATAACCGGCTGCTGATGATCCGGGCGCCTCAAGCACTGGCGAAATATATCGCACGCAAGGGATCGATCACCGTCAATGGCGTCAGCCTGACGACCAATACGGTCGACAATGCCGATTTTTCAATCAATCTGATTCCGCACACGCTGGAAGCGACGACGCTTGGTAC
>CAYUYI010000234.1:0-4120 GCA_964448995.1 uncultured Propionivibrio sp.
CCCTTGACCTTGTCCCGACGCATCATGTTGCGCACGTGCTCGGCCACCGCCAGCGAAATGCCACCGGTACCCGTCTGGAAGGAGAAGCCGTCCTTGACGTAGCCCGACGCCTCGATGACAGTTGCCGCGTGCTTGGCGATTTGCAGGCCGATCGGGTCGGTGGTGATGCGTGTGGTCGACGAGACGATTTTCTTCGGGTCACCCAGGCTCGGCACCTGCGCGACAAAATCGACGACCGATTGCGGAATGCTGACCGGCACGGCCGGGAACGGCACGAGGTTGTCGGTCACGGCCACGACCTTGTGCGCATGCTGAGCGTCGACCAAGGCATACCCGAGACTGCCGCAGGCCGAGGGGCCAAAGTAGCCATTGAAGTTGCCATATTCGTCACAGCACGGCGCAGCCAGGAAGGCCACGTCTACCGGCACTTCGCCGGTGATCAGCGAACGGGCTCGACCACCATGCGAGCGCACGATGATTGGGCAGTCGAGTTCCCCTTTCGAGACGAGCTCGCCGATCAATCCGTTGACGCCGCATTCGAGCCCGGTGATCACGCCCTTGCGAATGTACGGCACGAGTTCTGCATGGACAACGTGCACCGAGCTTGAAGCGATCTTGATGTCGCGGATACCGAGTGCATCGATTTCCTTGACCAGGTCGTTGAGCAGGCGGTCGCCATTGCGCAGGCTGTGGTGCGTTGAAATGGTCATACCGCTGGTAAGGCCCGAAGCGATGATCGCCTCACGCAACCCACCGACGAGCTTGCTGCCGTTGTGCGCAATACGCCGGATCTGCCGCGTTGACCGCTCGGCGTGCGGCTGCAGGGACCACGGATCGGCATAGGGAACCAGTTTCTTGCCGGCGAAGGTGTCGGGAATCTCCCGACCAAGACTATTCCGCGCCATAGATATCCTCCTCATTGATGACCACATCGACCATGCCGTGCGCGCGGGCCGTGTTCAGAACTCGGGCTGCACGGACAACGACCGGTCGGTCGATCATCTTGCCCTTCAGGGAAATGACGCCGGTGCCCATCTCGCGGGCGCGCTTGATGGCGTCCATGACTTCCAGCGCGTAGTCGACTTCTTCCTGCTTCGGAGCGAAGACGTCGTGAATGATGTCGATCTGTCGCGGGTTGACCATGCATTTGCCGGTGAAGCCGAGCCGTTTGATCAACTCGGTTTCCTTGCGCAGCGCGTCCATGTCGTTGACGTCGGCGAAGATCGAGTCGATCGCCTGGATGCCAGCGGCCTTGGCGCCCCAGAGCACATTCATGCGGGCGTTGAACAGTTCTTCACCGCTCTTGGTGCGTTCGATTTCCATCGTCGCCGTGTAGTCTTCGGCACCAAACGCCAGACCAATCAAGCGAGGCGACGAACGCGCCGTCTGCACGGCATTGATCACGCCTTCGGCCGTTTCGATCGACGGCAGGATGCGGAAATGGCCGATATCGAGACCGAGTTCTTCTTCGTATTCGGTCAGCAACGTATCGAGGCGTTCGACGATTTCCGGGGAGTCGGCTTTGGGCAAACGAATACCGTCGGGCAATGCCGGCAGGACTGTTTTCAGGTCATCCAGCGCCCACTTGGTGTCGAGCCCGTTGATGCGCACAAGGATTTCCTTGTTGCGGTTTTTGTAACCTTCCAGAAAACGTCGCACGAGGATGCGGGCCGCGTCCTTCTCGCTGTAGGGCACGGCATCTTCCAGGTCGATCTGGATGGCGTCGCAGTTGAACAGCGGGATGTTTTGCAGCATCGACGGCATGTTACCCGGTACGTAGAGCAGCGACCGGCGCAGTTTGAGTTCGGCCATGGATCAGGCTCCCGTAAAGAAAATGGTGGGCGTGCCGCCTTCCTTGGACAGATGGCGCTCAACGCCGTCCAACACCAGCTCAACCAAAATGATCTCGCAGGTCGCGAACACTTCAGCCTCGAACATGTGGCCACCCACCACATCACCAGAAGCCTTGGAGGCCATGATATGCAGGTGGCAGTCGATGCCCTCGCCCTCTGCCGGAACAATGTTGCCGGAAATCCCGAGCAACTCGAGCGGCCCCTCGATATCATGCGTCACCAAACGTGCCGGGGTGATCGGCAATTTGGCTCCGCTCTTGATGTCCTTGAGTTTGACGTTCTTGACCGAACCGATAGCCGAAAGCACGACGGCGGCCTGAATCTTCTCGACCTGGATCAGATCGGCAATCCGCCCCACCAGACTCTCGCCGGGCAGTATCTTGACCAGGAAACGACGTCCCTGTGTGTATTCTTTGTACGACAACCCCTTGTTTTCCATGATTATTGTCCTCCTGCACGATACAGCGCGGCTTCCAGCCGCGCTTCAATCGCATAATCCAGCGCACCGCGGTCGCTGATACTGATCCGCCCGGCCGTCACATCACAACGTGACAACACGGCTTCCAACCGTGCACGAATCAGGTGTTCGAACTGCTTCTTGACGGTCGACTGAATCTCGATCACCAGTTCGTCCGCCGGTTCGACCGTCACCATCAGGTCGCTCGACTGCATCGTCCCGGCCTGCCCTTTCTTGACTATCTTCATATGGCTACTCCTGTTTTCATCTGCAATTGTTTCCTGATCGGTTCGGCCTCGTCGCTTGTCAGATACGCCAGCGTTGTGGGTGGAACAAACGGCTCCAAACCGGAAAGATCGCCGTTTCCGATGATTTCCCGGACTCGCGATGCGCTGATCACGCCGGAGAAAATCTGCTTGCGTTCGATTTCAACGACGTCGATGCCAAAAACGGGAAGGATCCGTTTCATCGCTTCGTTGTACCCCCCAGTCAGCGGACAACAGGGCTCCGTCCCGACAAAACGACGGCCAATCCCGAAAAACGGCGCAATCCGGGAACCAAACAGAATGACATCCAGTTCCATCTGGATACGCGCCACCGGGTCATCCTGTTTAAGAAAATAGGTGGGAAAGGTTGCCCCGCTGACGATGTAATGCGACGAATCGAGGACGATCACGTTGCCTAGATCGGCGACGCCCTCCCTGACCAACCTGAAACGCACATCGAACGGGAATACGGAACGGTCTTCGCGCACCACGAAAACATAGAGGTGTTCGACCTGTCGCGCGGCCCTTTCGATGAGATAGCGGTGGCCGTTGGTGAAGGGATTGCAATTCACCACGACGGCCCCCTTCACTCCATCTCTGATCAATGCGCGATTCGAATCGAGCCAGTTCTTCAGGCCATTGCCATATTCAAGCAAGGTCACCTTGCCTTGACTCGCCAGCAAATCGAAATTGAGCGCAGCGAAGGTCGTTGCGTATTCGGGTTTGGTATAGACAAAAAGCGATTCGTGACCCGTTGCCCGTCCACGATTCACCAGGCAAGTCACCAATTCGCCGAGGACCGCCCCGCCCTGATGGGTCGGCTCGACGGCCAGCATCTTGAGTATGTTGCCCGACCGGGCGCCGACAGCAACAAGGCAACCGGCTTCGTAGATGCCGAACATCTCGTCGAATCCGGATTCGAAGGTAAGTCCGCTACGTTCGATCAGCCTTTGGGCTTCAACAATACCGCGACCGGACAACAGTTCTGCGATCAAGAGGACGGTTTCCCAAAAATGGGGATTCTAGGACGACAAAGCTTTCAAATGAATTTCAGGCGGCCGGAAAATCGACCGCCTGAACCTCCGTGTCACGAAATCAGATACGAATCGTGCCGAGCGCAAACGCCGTCACGAGCCAGATCAACGAGATGCAGATACCTGGAATGATCGCGAACTTCTGCAGATCACCAAACTCAACCTTGCCCAGGCCAACCAGAAGGTATGTCGACGGTACCAGCGGGCTGAGCAGATGCATGCCCTGCCCGATCAGCGCGGCACGCCCCATCTCGTACGCAGGGATGTCATACGCCGCCGCCGCCTTGGTCAATACCGGCAGAACGCCAAAGTAGAAAGCATCGTTGGTCATGAAGAAGGTGCCAGGCAAACTAATCAGCGCTGTGATCAACGGGAAATGCGGCCCCATCGATTCCGGAATGGCAGCGATGATCATCTTCGACATAGACTCGATCATCTTGGTGCCATCCATGATCCCCATGAAGACCCCCGCCGCAAAAATCAGCGAAACGACCGGCATGGCGTTGGCAC
>CAYUYI010000235.1:0-4119 GCA_964448995.1 uncultured Propionivibrio sp.
TCTCCGCTCCATTTAAGACATAAGGCAACAATCATCGGCCCCATCAATTCCATGATGGCAGCGACGCTCATCGAAATCGGAACGAGGCTCTGTTGCAGCTCGGGATAAAGCCGTCCGATATCGGCGGCAGCCACCATCACCGGCCCGGCCGCCGGCGACAGCGCCAGCCCGAGCAACAGCCCTTGGCGCCAACTGGCGCCGGCCGGTCGCGTCAACAACAGCACGCCAAACAGCTTGGCCAGGCTGCGCGCACCGAGCAGCGTCAGTGCCAGCATGCCGCCGGCGAGCCAATGAACGATCTCGATCTGCATGCCGATGACCAAAAACAGCATGACGACCAGGACGCCGCCGACCGAACCGAAATGACGCGGAAAGACCCACGCCCGCCGTTCACCGTTGCGCAGCACAATGCCGGCAAACAGCATGCACAGTGTGACCGGCAGCCGCAGCACCTCGATCGCCGCGATGGTCATCAGCACCAGCCCGAGCAGGATGATTGATGCATACTCGTCACGCAGCGGTAGCCAGCGGTCAAGCGCGCTGACCGCCATCGCCAGCAGCTTGCCGACGATCAGCCCGGCGCCCACGAGATAGAGCGGATGCGTAATGGCCAACAGCCAGTCGCCGCTGTAGCTCTGGTGCAAGACGCCCATGGCCAGATGAACGGTGACGACGGCATAGATCGTGTTGAGCGCCGTCAGGACCAGCAGGCGCGTGCTGACCTGCCCCTGGGCATTGCTTTCGGCGACAACGCGCACGACCACGGCCGGCGACGTCGCCATGCCGATGGCCGCAAGCAGAAAGGACGCTGGATTCGCCAAGCCGGCGTGGCGGCAAAGCAAGAAGACAATGGCAAACGCGGCGAGCGATTCGCACAGACTGGTGAGCAACAGCCAGCGGTTGTGGCGGAGCCAGCGAAGGTCGACGCGGCTACCGAGTTCGAACAGCAGGATGGCCAGCGCAACATCGAGTCCGCGGTTCAGCCAGACACTGTTTTCCGCGACCAGCCGGTCGCCGGCCAGTGTTGCCGCCAGCATGCCAACCACCGGATAGGCGGTGATGCGCGGCAGGCCCAGATAGTGGCGAACCGATTCGCCGGCCAGGGCAGCGCAAACCACGGCCAGCGCGATCCACAATAACGGGCCGGTTTCAGGCGGCCAGGGTGGGAGAAAGAAAACGGCGGGTTCCATGACTTCGTTCTCTCCAGAGGGGTAAGGCGCGAGATGGTATCCCGGTGCCGGCATCCCCCTGATCCGTCGTCACTCCCCGACAGTCGAGCTGTCGGCAACAGCGATTGATTCGGCACGCTTATGGTTGAAATCCGCTCGCCAGGTGTCGTCCTCCGGCGACGCTTGTTCCGGCCGACGCGCTGGCATTGAATGGCGCCTGATCGCCCCGGCCCTTCGCCGAAGCCCCTTCGCTGATCTTGTCACGGTGATGCGCACCGGAACGATCGTTTTCTTCACCAAGAAAGAGAGAGATGTCCATGTTCAACAAACCCAATCTATTCGGCCGCCCTGACCCCCTGCCCCGGCGTGACGCGATGTCGTCGTCCGGGATGCCCGGCAAAGGGCCGGCCGCGGTTTCCGACATTCAATCCGCGCGCGCTGGCGGACCGTCGAAACCCGCTGCCGGCATGCCGCCATCGACACCGCGACCGCCCGCCGCACCGATCCCGCCCGCAAATGCCGCCCCGAACGAAACCGCAGCGTCAACCGAGATGGTGTCAGCCCTGGAAGCGCCGTCCAACGGCAGCATCATGGGCGCCCGGCTCATCGTCGGGCCCGACGTCAAGCTCAAAGGCGCGGAGATTCTCGATTGCGACACCCTGGTCGTCGAGGGGCGCGTGGAAGCCATCATGGACAGCCGGGTGATCCGGATCGCCGAAAACGGCTCCTTCTCCGGCAAGGTCAGTATCGACGTCGCCGAAATCCACGGGGTTTTCGACGGCGAATTGACCGCTCGCTCACAGTTGATCATCCATTCGACCGGACGCGTCAATGGCAAGATCCGCTACGGCAAGTTGGTGGCGGACGAGGGTTGTGAATTGTGCGGCGATGTGAGCGTGCTTTCCGATCGCATTGCCGAAAAGAAAAACCTGTTCCTGGAGTCCACTGCCACCGTGGCCATCGCCGGCATGGGCTAGGCGGTTGGACAAAAGCGTTCAGCCCGGCCGTATCGACCGGGCTGAACCCTGCAAAACGACACCCGCAACCGGAACTCGCCCGGTTCAATCGGGGACCGAGCTCCTCACCAGATGATCGAAGGCCGCCAGCGAAGCCTTGGCGCCTTCGCCCATGGCGATGACGATCTGCTTGTACGGCACCGTCGTGCAATCGCCGGCGGCGAACACGCCGGGCAGCGAGGTTCGGCCATGGCTATCGACCTCGATTTCGCCGCGCGGCGAGAGCGCCAAGGTGCCTTTCAGCCAATCGGTATTCGGCAACAGACCGATCTGCACGAACACGCCTTCGACCTCGAGCGTCCGGCTTTCCCCGCTGTTTTTTTCCAGGTAACGCAAACCGTTCACTTTTTCGCCGTTGCCCAGCACCGCTTCCGGCACGGCATGGGAAACCACCGTCACGTTCGGCAGACTCGCCAGTTTTTTCTGCAGCACGGCATCGGCACGCACCACATTGCGGGTCAGCAAGGTCACGTGCGCCACGATGCCGGCCAGATCGATTGCCGCTTCAACGCCGGAATTGCCGCCGCCGACCACCGCCACGCGCTTGCCTTTATACAAGGGGCCATCGCAATGCGGGCAGTAGGCCACGCCCTTGCCGCGATATTCCTTTTCGCCCGGCACGTTCATCTCGCTCCAGCGCGCACCGGTCGAGAGGATCACGCTGCGGCTCTTGATCGACGCGCCGCTCTGCAAGCGGATTTCCGCCAATCCGTCAGTGCCGATCGACAAGGCTTCGGCACGCTGCAGGTTCATGATATCGACATCGTAGTCGCGCACGTGCTGCTCCAGCCCGGCCACCAGGCGCGGCCCGTCGGTCGCCTTGACCGAGATGAAATTCTCGATGGAGACGGTATCCAGCACCTGCCCGCCGAAGCGATCGGCGACCACGCCCGTGCGCACCCCCTTGCGTGCCGCATAGATGGCCGCCGACGCACCGGCCGGACCGCCGCCGACGATCAACACATCGAACGGCGCCTTCTCGGCGATCTTTTCGGCCTCGCGCGCCGCCGCGCCAGTAT
This sequence comes from uncultured Propionivibrio sp., assembly GCA_964448995.1. Classification (GTDB taxonomy): domain Bacteria; phylum Pseudomonadota; class Gammaproteobacteria; order Burkholderiales; family Rhodocyclaceae; genus Propionivibrio. Next base: position 3,205 of record CAYUYI010000235.1, read on the forward strand.
CGAGTTTGGCCACGATTTCTTCCACCGTCATGCGGCCTTGCCCGAACGGTTCGCCGTTCAGATAGATCGTCGGCACGGCCATGATCTTGCGGTCGCTGATCTCGTCGCGATACAGCATGCCGTCGATCATGACGTGGCTGACGCCCGGATTGAGCACGGCCATCAGATTCAGCGCCTGCACCACGTCAGGACAGTTGTGGCACGACAGGGAAATGAACGTCTCGAAATGAAAGGTGCCGCGCAAGGCGCGAATCTGCTCGATCACTGCCGGCTCGACCTTGGGTGGATAACCCCCCGTCTGCAGCAGCGCCAGCACCAGCGAAGTGAACTCATGCCCGAGCGGCAGACCGGCAAAGCGGATTCGCCCCGGTTCGCCCGGTTTCGCCACGGAAAAAGAAGGACGGCGCGCATCGTGACCGTCGTAGCGAACCGAGACCTTGTCCGATAAGGCATCGATTTCGTCCAGCATGGCGCGCATTTCGCCCGCCTTGTCGCCCTGATCGAGCGAAGCGACCAGCTCGACCGGTTCCTGAATCCGTTCCAGATAGCTTTTGAGCTGAGCCTTGATGGCAGCATCAAGCATTATTTCTCTCCCTTAAAAAAATGATTACCCACGGCGCACAGGGCAGGCACAGCGAAAACCTTTATGGTTTTATCGCCGTGTGCGCTGTGCCCGCCGTGGTTTAAAGGATTGACGTCAAATCTTCCCGACCAGGTCGAGCGACGGTGCCAGGGTGGCATCGCCTTCCTTCCACTTGGCCGGGCAGACTTCACCCGGGTGCGACGCGACGTATTGCGCGGCCTTGACCTTGCGCAGCAGTTCGGAGGCGTCGCGACCGATGCCGCCGGCGTTGATTTCGACGATCTGGATCTTGCCTTGCGGGTCGATGACGAACGTGCCGCGTTCGGCGAGGC
>CAYUYI010000236.1:0-4101 GCA_964448995.1 uncultured Propionivibrio sp.
ACGTGATCGGCGGCGTACGCATCACCTCGCGCACCTTGAACACGTTGATGCCGAACGTTTCTCTCCGTCCGGTTCTTTCGTTCAAGCCAAGCGAGAAAAGGAGAATCTCCAGCTTGTTGGTGCCGGCGAGCTTGGTTCGTGCATCAATGCTTTTCAGAAGCTCTGACATGCCTTTACTCCCTCCAGGGAAAGTAACCTTACTGTTTTCTTATACATCTTAATCCATCGAATGTCATTTCACCATAAAGATCCCCGCAAAAACCGCTACCAAGCGGTGTTGCGACATTTTTACTCGCGTGATTGACCCCCGGAACGACGCCAGAATCTCCCGGAAATTCCCGTTGCCCAGGACGAGGCCGACCATCAGGCCTTGCTGCCCCCGGCGGCGACATGTCCGCGCCCGACCAGCGCCATGACTCGCCGCGGCAGATCCGCCAGACTGGCAACATCCTCGACGGCGCCAATCGCTGCAGCCTCGCGCGGCATGCCGTAAACAACACAGCTGGCCTCGTCCTGACCAAACGTACGAGCGCCGGCCTCGCGCATTCGCAGCAGGCCCAACGCCCCGTCCTTGCCCATCCCCGTCAGAATGACACCAATCGCATTGCGGCCCACCACCTCCGCCGCCGAATCAAACAGCACATCCACGGATGGCCGGTGTCGGTTGACCGGCGGGGTCGCCAGCAGTTCCGTCACATATCCCCCACCGCTCCGACGAATCCGCAAATGGGAATGGCCCGGTGCGACATAGACCATCCCCGTCTCAACCACTTCCCCGCCACGAGACTCGATGACATGCGGCAAGCACAGGCTGTCGAGCCGCGCCGCGAACGACCCGGTGAACGTTTCCGGCATGTGCTGAACAATCAGGATGGGCGGACAGTCAGCGGGGATGCCATGCAAAAAATGTTTGACGGCCTCGGTTCCCCCGGTTGAGGCGCCAACGAAGATGATCCGCGAGGCATTGCTCACCGGACGGCAGAGGGTTTGCGTTGCCGGGACCTGCATCATTTATCGTTTCTTCGGCACCAAGTCATAGACCGTCTTGCCGAGCGAACGGAAAATATCCGCCGCATGCAAAAAACTCTCGGAATGCCCGGCGAACAACAATCCGTTTTCGCTCATCAACGGGGCGAAACGCGCAAGAATCTTGTATTGCGTTGGTTTGTCAAAATAAATCATGACGTTACGACAAAACAGCGCATCGATCGGGCCACGCACCAGCCAGTTTTGCTCAAGGAGGTTGAGACGCTGAAAGGTAATCATTCGCCGCAATTCCGGCTTGACGCAATAACCACCGCCCGTCGCCAGCGACTCCCGGACAAAAAACCGGTTCAGGCGCTCCGGCGACAACTTATCCACGCGATCCTGCGGGTAAATGCCTTTCGCGGCCGTGGCAAGAACATTGGTATCAAGATCGGTGGCAATGATCGATACAGGAACAGTGTAGCTACCGAAGGCTTCAACCACCGTCATGGCGATACTGTAAGGCTCTTCGCCCGTCGACGCTGCGGAGCACCAGATCTTGATCGGCGACTTGCCCTGGAGCTTTTTCAAGTGATCCGCGAGGATCGGGAAATGATGCGGCTCGCGAAAAAACGAAGTGAGATTGGTGGTCAACGAGTTGACGAATTTCTCCCATTCGAGCCGATCACCACGCTCAAGCAACGCCAGATACTCGCCAAAAGTTTTCTTGCGCGTCTCGCGCAGGCGACGCGCCAGGCGGCTATACACCATATCCTGCTTGGTCGGCGAGAGAGAAATGCCGGCGTGGTCGTAGATCAGCTTGCGCACACGCTCGAAATCAGCCGTCGTAAACACGAACTCGCGATCGCCCGACGTTTGTTGCGCCGGCGCAAAACCGAAAACAGGCTTTTGTTCACGCACCTTGCCCACTCCCTTCGTTAGCATCCCGTCCCCTGTTCATCGAACCGCCTGAACCGGTTCCGGAACGCCTCAATTCTTGGCCTCGGCCGACTTGGCCACAGCCGCTTCCACATCACTGGCCGCGTCGGTTTCCACCGGCACGCTCCCATCTTCCTGCAGCATCGCCTCTTCCGTCCGCTTGTTGAGCACCAGAATACTGATGCGACGATTGGACGGATTCAACGGATCGTTCTTGTCGAACAACGCCATCGATGACTGCCCGACCACCCGTAACACTTTGTTTTCGTCCATTCCGCCGGAGATCATTTCACGCCGTGAGGCATTGGCCCGGTTGGACGACAATTCCCAGTTCGAAAAGCCCTTCTCTCCGCCGCTAAACTGCGCCGCATCGGTGTGTCCGGAGATACTCACCTTGTTCGAAACCGCGTTGAGCGCCCGGCCGATTTCACGCAGAATGACCTTCGAATAAGGCTTGAGTTCCGGGCTGCTCAGGTCGAACATCGGGCGATTCTTTTCATCGATGATCTGAATGCGCAATCCTTCCGGCGTCACGTCGATCAGCAACTGATTCTTGAACTGCCGGAGCGTCGAATTACTATCGATCAGTTTCTCGATGCTTTGTTTCAACTCGTTCAACGTTGCCCGTTCGCGCTTCTCGAACTCCTTTCGCGCCTGCTCCTTGAGTTCCTTCCCTGCATCTCGCTTGGCGGGAGCCTCACCGCCCTTCACCTGGCCCGAGCTGGCCGTAATATCCTTGCCACCGCCCTTGAGAATACTGGTTGCATCCCCCGCACCACTCCCACCGGAAAGACTGACCTTGAGCGGATTCTGGAAAAACTCGGCAATCCCTTTCAAATCGCCACTTGCCGTCGAGCCCAGCAACCACATGAGCAAGAAGAAGGCCATCATCGCCGTCACGAAGTCGGCATAGGCCAGCTTCCAGGCGCCACCATGGTGTCCGCCCGCCGTCTTTTTGATGCGCTTGATGACGATGGGGCGTACGTCTTCGCTCATGCAGCCACCTTATTCGTTCGTGCTGCCAATCACTTCCCCTTGCGCGCCTTGAGCTCGGCCTCAAGTTCGCTGAACGTCGGCCGGTCACCCGAAAACAGCACCTTGCGCCCGAACTCAACCGCCACCTGCGGCGCGTAGCCAGACATCGAAGCCAGTAACACCACCTTGATGACCTGATAAATTTTCGAGCCTTCGTGCGCCTTCTGCTCAAGCAGTGACGCAATCGGCGAGACGAAGCCGTAAGAAATCAGGATACCGAGGAAGGTACCGACCAGTGCGCCGCCGATCATCTTGCCGAGTACCGGCGGGGGTTCGCCAACCGATCCCATCACGTTCACCACGCCCATCACCGCCACGACGATACCGAAAGCCGGAAGACCGTCAGCCACTTTGGCCATCACGTGTCCGGGCACTTCCACTTCGTGATGATGTGTCTCGATTTCGATGTCCATGAGATTCTCAATTTCCATGGCATTGAGATTGCCGCCGACCATCATGCGCAGATAGTCGGTAATGAACTCCATGACATGGTGGTCGTGCGAAATCGCCGGGTATTTGCTGAAGATCGGACTCTCGTGGGGATTTTCCACGTCGTTCTCGATCGACATCAACCCTTCCTTGCGCACCTTGGCCAGCACCTCGAACAGCATGGCCAACAAGTCGACATAGAGCGCCTTGTTGTATTTCGACCCTTTGAACAAGCTGGGCAACGCACCGATTGTCGCCTTGATGATCTTGATGTCGTTGCAGGCCAGAAAAGCGCCCAAGGTCAACCCCACGATGGCAATGTACTCCATCGGCACCCACAAGGCCGCGAGGCTACCGTGAACCGCATAGGTTCCGATCGAAGCCCCCAGAATGATGATGTAACCGACAATCAGAAACATTCAGCCCCCTTGCTTTCTCGCACAACGCGCCAGACAACGCCGACAGCCCGCTCCGGCGTATTGTAACGGGATGCCCAAGGCAAGGAAACCGGAACGGCGCGCCCTACCGGCCAGACTCCTCACCGGAACCAAACAGCAGCGGCATGACAATCCGGAAATCGTGCCCGCGCATCCCGTCAGGCAATGCAGCAACACCCGCAGCTCGTTTCATCATATCCACTGCTTCGTCATCAAGCAAAGCGATCCCGCTCGAATGATGCAGGACGACCTGCGGAAGCGCCGCACCGCGATGCCCGAAGACAGCGACCTCGAC
>CAYUYI010000237.1:0-4097 GCA_964448995.1 uncultured Propionivibrio sp.
CTCGTGCTGACTGTCGATTTCCGACAGACCGAACACATAGGGCCGTTCGAAGGGTAGGGTTTGTTCGATGATCATTTTCAGGACTGGCGATCGTGTTGATGGATGCATCCTCGCAAACCCGACGCGCTCCGTCCATCCGTAGAAACACGAGGTTGGTTCTTTGACTGCCCCATCTCAGGTCATTGGGGGGGGCTGCTCCATGCTGAAGCTTGCTGCAAGGCTAATTCACACAATTTGGCCATCGCCGTGTCAATGGCCGCTAAGTTAATCAACGAGTACAGAATCTCAACTGCACAAGCCCAAGGTTTGTGTCGCCGATGATCTTGAATCACCCGGACAAGCGCATCAGCGAGCCGGTTCAGCGCTTCTGAATGCTCTTGAATCTGAGCCACAGAATAGTCCGCGGTCATACCTTGATGAGTGTATCCGCCAAAGAAGATCGGCGATTGTTCCGTCCCTCAAGACGCTACCGTGTTAGTATCCTGCCTCCTCGTGTTGCCATTCATCAGTCTTGGCAACCGTCCGAAGTGGTTTGGCACTCCTGCCTGACCCGATTTACGCCCAATGTGTTTGCCCGGACTGGTTCGTGCTTAGCCGAAAAAATTTTTCGCGCACGCATGGCAAGCACCGGAGCTCTCCTGCATGAAGTTTACCGAACTGGGTCTCGCCCCCGAGATCCTGCGTGCCATTGCCGATCAAGGCTATGAGACGCCCACCCCGATTCAGGCGCAAGCCATCCCCGTCGTCCTTTCCGGGCGCGATCTGATGGCCTGCGCGCAAACCGGCACCGGCAAGACTGCCGGCTTTTCGCTGCCGATTCTTAACCGCCTGGCGACTTCCCGTCCGGCCGGACCGCGCAAGATCCGCGCGCTGATCCTCACCCCGACGCGCGAGTTGGCAGCGCAAGTTGAAGAGAGCGTGAGTACCTACGGCGCGCATCTACCTTTGACCTCGCAGGTCATGTTCGGTGGTGTGGGCATCAATCCGCAGATTGCCGCACTCAGAAAAGGCATTGACATTCTTGTCGCCACCCCCGGCCGTCTGCTCGATCACGCACAGCAGCGCACCGTCGACCTGTCCGGCGTGGAGGTCTTTGTTCTTGACGAAGCCGACCGCATGCTCGACATGGGCTTCATCCACGACATCAAACGCGTGATCAAGCTGGTGCCGAAGCAGCGTCAGAATCTGATGTTCTCGGCGACTTTCTCCGATGAAATTCGTGCGCTGGCCAGCGGCCTGCTGACCGAACCTGCGTACGTCGAGTCCGAGCGCCGCAATACGGCGTCTGAGTTGGTCAAACAATACGTCTACAAAGTTGATCGTGAGCGCAAGCGAGATCTCCTCGTCGAACTCATTCGTGAGAAAAATTGGCATCAGGTGCTGGTGTTTACGCGCACCAAGTGGGGCGCCAATGGACTGGTCGAGAAGCTGCTCAAGGCAGGCATTGAGGCCTCTGCCATTCACGGCAACAAGAGCCAGAACGCGCGCACGCGGGCGCTGTCTGACTTCAAGAGCGGCAAGCTGCATGTACTGGTGGCGACCGACATCGCCGCACGCGGCATCGACATCAACGAATTGCCGCACGTCGTGAATTTCGAACTGCCGAATGTCGCCGAGGACTACGTGCATCGCATTGGCCGTACCGGTCGTGCGGGGGCCGAGGGCGCTGCGGTTTCGCTGGTTTGCGTCGATGAGCACAAACTCCTGCGCGATATTGAGCGCCTGATCAAGAAGCCGATTGAAGTGCTGGAACATCCCGGCTATGCCCCTGACCCGACGATTCGTGCCGAGCCAATTCTGATGCGCTCGGCCAATCCAAAAGGGCGCGGCGGGCAGCGTTCATCGGCGCCACGCGGTAGCACACCACGGCAAAAGACTGCGCAAAACCCCAAAGGTGGTGGCCAACGCGGCGGAACCGCCAAACCAGCAGGCGTCGCGCAGCATCGCGGTAGCCGACACCACTAATTCCCGTTCCTCGATTTCGATTTGCTCCGACACATCAGGCCGAGGAGTACTCGGCCTGATTTCAGTCGGTGCGACTGCGTTGACTAGAAACCGGCCGCCTGGACGCCGAAATTACGAACCTCTCTTCCGGGTCGGCAACCACCGGACAAACAGCCTCAAATCGATGATCGAGCGCCCCCTAACTTGGCGAGACGGGTTTTTCGGGATGCAGATATAATCTTTTCGTCTCGTTTTAACGCCCTTGCGCACTTAAAACTCCAATCGTCGCCCCGAGTTCAACAATGCCTTCATCGCATGCCGATACCGTGTTTGTTGTCGACGACGACAATTTCGTCCGGCAACAGCTGACTCGACTTCTCGAGAAAGCGGGCTGGCACGTCCGGACATTTGCCTCGGGCGCCGAACTGCTGGCGGGGTTAGCCTCCGGCCAGCCGGGCTGCTTGCTTCTTGACGTCAGCATGCCGGGCATGTCCGGCCTGGAATTGCAGACGGAGCTGCGCACCCGAGGCATCCAGACGCCAGTCGTCTTCCTCACTGGTCACGGCACCATCCCGATGGCCGTCGACGCCCTTCGTGCCGGCGCGGTCACGTTTCTGGAAAAACCTGTTGTCAGCCAGGCTGTCGTCGAGGCCGTCACGCTGGCGCTGAATCACGACCGCGAGCGGCGGCGCAACGAGGAGTCCTGCGCTGTCCGCACGCAGCAACTCGGGGCGCTGACCCAGCGCGAGCGGGAGGTCATGGAACAGGTGGTCAACGGCCTATCCAACAAGGAAATTGCACGCGTCCTCGGCATCAGTTTCCGCACGGTGGAATATCACCGCGCGAATCTCATGGCGAAGCTGTCCGCCGACTCCGTGGCCGACCTGATCCGCCTGTCAGGCCTCACGCCATAGAGCGTTTGCTGCTGCCTTCATCACTTCGCGCGACAGACGATCCAGCATCGGCGATTTCACGCGCCAGCAGTGCCAGTAAAGCGGCACGTCGAGGCTTTTTCCGGCCACCAGATCGACCAGTTCGCCCCGGGCAAAATGCTCACCAAGAAAATTGTCCGGGATCATTCCCCAGGCCAGGCCGCGCCGCGCCATTTCCAGAAAGCCCAAAGTCGAGGGCACAAAATGCGTCGGCGGGCGCACCGTACTCCCGAGCAGGCGCTGCAGGAAGCGCAACTGCAATTCGTCCTTGCGGTTGAAGGTCAACATGGGCGCGGCCGCCAGACTGGCGACATCCATGCCACCCGTGCCATAGCGACGCACAAACTCGGGCGTGGCCACGGCGCGATAGCGCATCACGCCGAGCGGTTCAACGAGACATCCCTGAATCGGCGAGGCGCTGGCGCTGACAGCCGCCATCACCGCGCCTTCGCGCAGCAGCGCGGCAGAGTGATCCTGATCTTCGACGCGCAGGTCGAAATCCACCGGGCAGTCCGCCAACATGGCCGTGCACACATCGAGAAACCAGCTGTCGATCGAATCGGCATTCACGGCGATCGGCAGGCGTAGCCGGGCCGCCGCGCCCGGTTCCGCGGCGCCGATTTCGCGCAGCATTTCCGCCTCCAGCAGCGCAACCTGCTCGGCAAAGCGCGCCAGAGCCTTGCCCGTTTGTGTCGCCTGACAAGGCGTCGTCCGCTGTACGAGAATCTGCCCCAGGCGATCTTCCAGCTGGCGGACCCGCTGGCTGATTGCCGAAGGCGTCACATTCAGGCTTTGCGCCGCCGCTTCGAAACTCCCGCTGCGCAAGACTGCGGCAAACGCCGCGAGTTGGGCATTGTCGGTTTTCATAAATTAGAAATATTAAACTTGATGAAGAAACTTTAGTTTTTCTATTTTAGCGGATTTGGCTAATCTTCAAGCAAGAAAGCACCAAACATCAGACAAGAAGACCGCCATGACCGCCACTCACTATTTCACCGGGCTTGCTTCCGGACTTGCCTTGATCGTCGCCATCGGCGCCCAGAACACGTTCGTCCTGCGCCAGGGCATCCGCCGTCAACACGTGCTACCGGTTGCCCTGCTGTGCATCGCCGCCGACGCCTTGCTCATCTCACTGGGCATCGCCGGGCTCGGTGCCTTGTTGCGCAGCCACCCGGCATGGATCGACATCGCACGCCAAGCTGGCGCCCTGTTTCTGCTCGC
>CAYUYI010000238.1:0-4095 GCA_964448995.1 uncultured Propionivibrio sp.
TGCGGCCGGTGCCGGGCGGAAAGGCAATGACCATGCGCCTTTCCGAAGGGGGGCGCGGTCAGGGGGTCGATGCGCTGTGTCGCGGTGATTTACTTGTCGGCTGGCTGCCGTATGGGGTTTTGACGATGAGTGTCTGCGCCTTGCCAGTCGAATGAGCCGCTAGGCGCAGGCTGTGCCGGGCCGGCGCGGGTTGAGTTCAACCGTGACGTGGACGAGTTCCTCATGGATGCCGAGCTGGCGCCGGAACTGGTCGGGCGAGGCCTCGCTCGGCGCCGAGAGGGCGAGGATGCAGGCGTATTTGCCCTTGCCGACGCGCCACACATGCAGATCGGTGATGTCGGCGGCGACCGGGCTGGCGGCGATGACGTCGCGGATTTCGTCGACGACCGGCGCATCCATCTCGGCGTCGAGCAGGACGCGCCCGGTTTCGTGCAAAAGCCCCCAAGCCCAGCGAGTCACCAATGCCGCGCCAACAATGCCCATGGTCGGGTCGAGCCAGTCGGCACCCCAGAGCTTGCCGCCGATCAGCGCGAGGATCGCCAGCACCGAGGTGGCGGCGTCGGCGATGACGTGAAGATACGCCGAGCGCAGGTTGAGGTCGTGATGGTGGTGATGATGATGGGTGTGGCTGGAATGCCCCTCGTGGGCGTGCCCGGCGTGCCCGTGAGAATGCCCGTGCCCATCCCGCAGCAGCCAGGCGCAGGCGAGATTGGTCAGCAGCCCGACGATGGCGATGGCAATGGCTTGGTCATAGTGGATCGCCACCGGTGAAACCAGTCGTTCGACCGATTGGTACAGCATCAGCGTCGCCACGCCGAGCAGGCAGATGGCGCTGGTGTAACCGCCGAGCACTTCGATTTTCCAGGTGCCGAACGCAAAGCGCGGATCGTTGGCAAAGCGCCTCGCCGCCGCGTAGGCGAGGGCGGAGAGCCCCAGGGCAAGGGCGTGCGAGCTCATGTGCCAGCCGTCGGCCAGCAGCGCCATCGAGTTGAACAACCAGCCGCCGGCGATTTCGGCGACCATCATCAGCGCGGTGAGGGCCATGGCCCAGCGCGTGTTGCGCTCGGCGAGCGGGTTGCCTTCGTCGAAGACATGGCTGTGTCGCCTGTCGTCTGCGGTGATGGCGCGTGACATGAGTTTGTTCCCGGAGACTTGAGGTATATACTATACCCCAGTATATATTATTCAGGGACGGGAGGGGCGATGCCGCATACGATCAAGAACAAGAAACAGTTGTTGACCCGGGTTCGCCGCATCAAGGGCCAGGCCGAGGCGCTGGAGCGGGCGCTGGAGAGTGAGGCCGATTGTTCGGCCGTGTTGCAGCAGATTGCCGCCATCCGCGGCGCGGTGAACGGGCTCATGGCGGAAGTGCTGGAAGGCCATCTGCGCGAGCACCTGAGCGCGGACGACGTGCCGCTGGCGCAACGCCAGGCCGATCTGGAGCAGGTGGTGCGAACCTTGCGCTCGTATCTGAAGTAGCCGGATGAATTTCTCCAGCGGCGCGCCAGGAGGTCGCTGTGGACTCTCACCTTCTCTCAGCCATGCCTTCCTCTGCCGTCGATAAATATCTGGCCGGGTATCCGCCGCACTTGATCTTGCAGGTCCGGCAGCTGCTCGAACAACAACAGCTCGCGAACGTGCTGCGGGCGAAGTATCCGCACGCGCATGCGGTGCGGAGCGACGCGGCGCTTTACGGCTACGTGCAGCAGCTCAAGGGGGCGTATCTGCGCACGGCGAGCCCGCTCGGCAAGGTGATGTTCGACAGCCGTCTCAGCATCCTGAAGCAGGTGTTGGGTACCAACTCGCGCATCTCGCGGGTGCAGGGGGCCAAGCTCAAGGCCAAGAGCGAAATCCGCGTTGCGGCGCTGTTTCGCGAGATGCCCGAGCCATTCTTGCGGATGATTGTGGCGCATGAACTCGCGCACCTGAAGGAACGCGAGCACGATAAAGCCTTCTACCAGCTGTGCCGCCACATGGTGCCGGATTACTTTCAGCTGGAATTCGATCTGCGCGCGTATCTCTGCCTGCTCGAAACGACGGGGCAGCCGCTCTGGGGCTGATCGCACGGCGACAATCCGGTGTGCGGGCAAGGTGGGGGCGTCGACGATGATCACGTCGATGATCCCCTTTCCCGGCGTGCGGTGTCAGAGATTGCCGGGCCAGTCCAGGGCGGTGATGACGGATGCGAAATCGTCGGCCAGCGGGGCGGCGAGCGTGAACGGCTGGCCCGTGACCGGGTGCGTGAGTCGCAGGGCGGTGCAGGCCAGCAGCATGCGCCGGCAGCCAAAGCGTTCCTGGAACAAGCGGTTGTGCCGGCCCTTGCCGTAGGTGGCGTCGCCGATGATCGGATGGGCGATGTGTTTGAGGTGGCGGCGAATCTGATGACGGCGGCCGGTTTCGGGCGAGAGTTCGAGCAGGGCGTAGCGGCTGGTGGGGTAGCGGTCGACGGCGTACGGCAGTTCCACGGTGGCGAGGCGGCGATAGCGGGTGAGCGCGGTTTGGGCTTCGGCCGTGGCGTCGGCAGCGCGGAACTCGTAGTCGTCGTACTGCCGCGTCAGCGGGTGGTCGATGGCGCCAATCTCGTCAGGGTAGCCGCGCACGATGGCGAGGTAGGTCTTGTCGATCTGCTGCGTCTGGAACTGCTCGCCGAGCTGGCGGGCGATGTCGCGGTCGAGGGCGAAGAGCAGCACGCCGGAGGTGCCGCGATCGAGCCGATGGGACGGGTAAACGTGCTGGCCGACCTGGTCGCGCACGATCTGCACGGCGAAGCGCGTTTCGTGGCGGTCGAGTTCGCTGCGGTGGACGAGCAGGCCCGAGGGCTTGTGCACGGCGATCAGTGCCTCGTCGCGGTAGAGGACAGGCAGTGTTTCTCTCACGCCGGGAACTCGCCATCGACGTAATACCAGCGCCCGTCTTCGCGCACGAAGCGGCTGACTTCGTGCAGGCGGTGGGCGCGGCCGCCGGTCTTGTAGCGGGCGACGAATTCGACGACGGCGCTGTCCGGGCCGGTGGCCTGGTGACACTTGATATCGAGGCCGAGCCAGCGCGGGGACGTTTCTTTATCGAGATCGAGCGCGGTCGGGCGTGTGCTGGCGTGCCAGGTGGCGAGCAGATAGGGTTCCAGACCGAGCACGTAGGCACTGTAGCGCGAACGCATCAGTGCCTCGGCGCTCGGCGCCGGCGTGCCGGCATGGAAAACACCGCAGCAGGCGTCGTAGGCGCGCGGCAGGCCGCAGGGGCAGGCGGTGGAGGCCGCGGGGTGGGCCTTCGGCTTAATGCTTCATTCCTCCGTGGCTGGCCGCTTCGGCATGGATGGGGCGTGCCGGCGCGCTGATGCGCTGCTGGCTGCCGTCGTCGAAGGTGAGGGTGATCGCGACCTGGTCGCCGTCCTTGAGCGGCTGCGTGAGACCGATGAGCATGACGTGGTAGCTGCCCGGCTTGAGCTCGGTCTGTCCACCGGCCTTGATGGCGATGAACGGCACGGCGCGCATTTTCATCATGCCGCCTTCGTTAATGTGGGTGTGCAGCTCGACGGTCTTGGCGGCGGGGCTTTCCGCCTTGATCAACTGGCGGTCAGTCGCGCCGGCATTCTCGATGCGCATGAAAGCGCCGGTCGCCGCGGCGCCCGGGGGGGCGAGGCGCACGTAGGGGGCGTGGATACGCAGGTTGCTATCGGCCGCATGACTCGGCAGGGTGAGCGCCGAGAGCGTGGTCGCGAGCAGGAAGGTGAGACGGGGCAACGTCTGCGGCATGGGATCTCCGTTATGGACTGGGTTGGGCGGAAAGCAGGGCGCGGATTCGGGCAGCGATGTCCTGCGCTGGCGTGCCGTGCGGCAGGCTGGCCGCGAGTTTGCCGTCCGGCCCGATGAGGTAGGTGAAGGACGAATGATCAACCGGGTACTGGCCGTCGCGGTCGGCCTTCTGCTTCATGTAGCGTACGCCGTAGAGCGCCGCGATGCGTGCGGTTTCATCTTCAGTGCCGCGCAGGCCGGTGAGGGCTGGGTGGAAGTAGGGGACGTAAACCTTGAGCACGTCGAGCGTGTCGCGTTGCGGATCGACGCTGACGAACAAGCCCTTGGTTTTCGCCAGTTCGGC
>CAYUYI010000239.1:0-4095 GCA_964448995.1 uncultured Propionivibrio sp.
AAGATACTGCGACACCGCCGACTGTCCGCGCTCAACGCTGGCTAGCAGCAGCGGCGGCGCTTCCCTTGCCAACGAGGGCGATGCCAACGCCGCAAGGATGGCGGAAAATAGAATGCCTGGCGTCAAATTCAACTTCATTCGCCCCTCCTTTGCCCAGCAGCACTCATGGCAATACCTCGCCCAGCACCCGTGTCACTCCGACCCGCCAGTCCGGCAGCGCCAAATCAAAGGACTGCTTGAGCTTGCGCGTATCGAGGCGTGAATTATGCGGCCGCTTGGCCGGCAACGGATAGGCACGGGTCGGAATCGGTTCGATCGCCTCGGGCGCTACCTTGATCGGCAAACCGCGTTGTCGCGCCTGTTCGATGACGAAGCGAGCGTAGTCGAACCACGAGACTTCCCCGCCTGCGGCCAGATGGTATATCCCGGCCTGCTCCGGCTTCTGTAATACAGCACGCAACGCCAGCGCCGTCACGTCGGCAATCAGCTCGGCCCCGGTCGGCGCACCGATCTGGTCATCAATCACCTTGAGTTGCTCGCGCTCCTGCGCCAGCCGGAGCATGGTCTTGGCGAAATTGGCGCCGCGGGCCGCATAGACCCAACTCGTCCGGAAGATCAGGTGCTTCGCGCAACGCGTTACCGCCTGTTCGCCCTCCAGTTTTGTCCGGCCATACACGTTGAGCGGGCCGGTCGCGTCGGTTTCCTGCCAGAACTGGCCGCCGCTGCCGTCAAAAACGTAGTCCGTCGAATAGTGTACGAACCAAGCGCCGAGCTTTTGCGCCTCGTCAGCCAGCACGCCGGGCGCCAGTGCGTTGATAAGGCGCGCCTGTTCCGGTTCAGATTCGGCCTTGTCGACCGCGGTATAGGCCGCCGCATTGACGATGACGTCCGGCTTGACCTTGAACACCGTTTCGGCCAAACCAGCCAGATCGGAAAGATCACCGCACAGCCCGGCGTGGCCGGACGAACCGAGCGCCACCAATTCGCCCAATGGCGCCAGGCTGCGCTGCAATTCCCAGCCAACCTGTCCGTTCTTGCCGAAAAGCAGGATTTTCATCAAGCCTTCTTGCCGTAGTGTTTCTCGACCCATTCGCGGTAAGCACCGGATTGCACGTTGGCAATCCACTGGGGATGGTCGAGATACCACTGGATTGTCTTGCGGATGCCGCTCGCGAACGTTTCCACGGGTCTCCACCCCAATTCGCGCTCGATCTTGTTCGCGTCGATCGCATAGCGCCGGTCGTGACCGGGCCTGTCGGTGACATAGGTGATCTGCGCCCGATAATCCTGGCCATCGGCGCGCGGACGCAGTTCGCCAAGCAACTCGCAGATGGTGTGGACGATATCGAGATTGGGCTGCTCGTTCCAGCCACCGACGTTATAGGTTTCGCCGGGCCGCCCCGCCTCAAGCACGCGCCGGATCGCCGCACAATGATCGATCACATAGAGCCAGTCGCGGACCTGCTGCCCGTCGCCATAGATCGGCAACGGCTTGCCGGCCAGCGCATTAACGATCATCAGCGGGATCAATTTTTCGGGGAACTGGTACGGTCCGTAGTTGTTCGAGCAATTGGTCGTCAGCACCGGCAAACCGTAGGTGTGGTGGTACGCACGAACCAGATGGTCAGACGAGGCCTTCGAGGCGGAATACGGACTATTCGGCTCGAAACGATTTGTTTCGCTGAAAGCGGGATCATCCTGGGTCAGCGTGCCATAGACCTCGTCGGTCGACACGTGCAGGAAGCGGAACGCCTTGCGTTCGGCATCATGCAAGCCACCGTAGTAGGCGCGCACGCTTTCCAGCAGATTGAAGGTACCAACAATATTGGTCTGGATGAACTCGCAGGGGCCGTGAATCGAACGATCGACGTGGCTCTCCGCGGCGAAATTGATCACCGCCCGTGGCTTGTGTTTCTGGAACAGACGGTCGGTCAGCTCCTTGTCGCGAATATCGCCCTGCACGAACGCGTAGCGTGGATCGCCCGACAGCTCGGCAAGATTTTCGAGATTCCCGGCGTACGTCAGCTTGTCAAGATTGAGCACCGGCTCGTCACTCGCGCGCAACCAGTCCAGAATGAAATTGGCGCCGATAAATCCGGCGCCTCCGGTCACAAGTATCATGGCCCGTCCTTTTCCATCTCTTATAATGCGGTCTTTCCGCAAAACGTCATTTTAACCGCTGATGCATATCCTGTTGGTCAAAACCTCCTCGCTCGGCGACGTCGTACACAACTTGCCCGTCGTCAGCGATCTGCGCCGGGTTTTCCCCGAGGCGCGAATCGACTGGTGCGTCGAGGAAGCCTTCAGCGACATCCCGCATCTGCACCCGGCCGTTGCCGAAGTCATTCCGGTGGCTGTGCGGCGCTGGCGAAAATCACTCGGCTGCCGTCAAACCTGGCAGGAAATGCGCGCCTTTCGCCAGCGGCTGCGCCAGACAGCGTATGACTTCGTACTCGACACCCAAGGATTGCTCAAGAGTGCCTTGATCACCTGGCAGGCACCGGGCAAACACCTGGGTTATGCCAGCGAGGTCGCACGCGAACCCCTGGCCGCCCGGTTCTACGACCGTACCTTCGTCATCCCGCCCAACGCCCATGCCGTCGAGCGTAATCGCTGGCTGGCCGCTGCCGCGTTCGACTACCCGGTCGACCTGCCGTTGTCGTACGGCATCGAGCCACCGCCCATGCCGTTGCCCTGGCTGAATGCCGTACCGTTCGCCGTCCTGCTGACCGCCACCAGCCGCGACGATAAACTGTGGCCCGAAGAACACTGGATTGCGGCCGCCCGCGCTTTCCTGACCGACGGTTTGACGCCCGTCTTGCCGTCCGGCAACGCACGCGAACGCCAGCGCGCGGAGCGAATCGCCAGCGCGGTTCCCGGCACCATTGTCGCGCCACCGCTGAGCCTGCGTGAGCTGGCCACCCTGCTCGGCAGCGCCCGTCTTTGCCTCGGGGTCGATACCGGCCTCGTCCATCTCGCCACTGCACTCAACACGCCGACGCTCGCCCTCTACATCGCCACGGATCCCGCCCTGACCGGGGCCTATGGCCCGGGGTTTGTCCGCAACCTCGGCGGCAAAGGTCGGCCACCGACCGTCGAACAGGTCATGACCGTCGCCAATCAGGAATTGCAACGATGCCTCGCCTGATCTATTCCCTGCTTTTTTATCTCGCCCAGCCGGCCGTCTGGCTGCGCCTGTGGTGGCGAGCGCGCAAGCAGCCGGAATACCTGCAGCACGTCGGCGAACGTTATGGTCACTATCCGCAGCCGGTGCCGCCGCGTCTGCTGTGGCTGCACGCCGTCTCGGTCGGCGAAACGCGCGCGGCGGAGCCGCTGATCAAGGCCCTGCTCGAAGCCTACCCCGATCACAGCCTGCTGCTGACGCACATGACGCCGACCGGTCGTGCCACGGGCGGCGAACTGATTGCGAAATACGGCCCGCGCCTGTTGCAGGCTTACTTACCCTACGACCTGCCCGGCCCTTGCCGGCGCTTCTTCGGGCACTTCCGGCCCAGGCTGGGTCTGCTCATGGAGACCGAGCTATGGCCCAACCTGATCGCTTCGGCACACGGCTGCAACGCCCCGGTACTACTCGTCAACGCCCGACTGTCGCAGCGCTCGCAGCGCGGTTACCTGCGCTTTGCTCCACTGATTCGGCCGGCCGTGCAACAACTGACCGACGTCGCCGCGCAAACGCCGGCCGACGCCGCGCGCCTGACCGGGATCGGGGCTCAGGACGTCAAGGTTTTCGGCAATATCAAGTTCGACGTCACCCCCGCGCCGGAGAAGCTTCAGCAGGGCCGCCAATGGCGAAATGCCTTCGGATCCAGGCCTGTCTGGCTGGCCGCAAGCACCCGCGAAGGCGAAGAGCCCGCAATTCTCGACGCCTTCACCCATCACGCGACGCCCGATACCTTGCTGCTGCTGGTACCGCGCCACCCGCAGCGCTTCGACGAAGTCGCCGCGCTCATCGAGGCGCGGCGCCTGCCGTTCGCAAGGCGCAGCAGCGGCACCCTGCCCTCCGCTGAAACACGCGTCTGGCTCGGTGACAGCATGGGCGAAATGCCCGCCTATTTCGCCACCGCCGACATCGTG
>CAYUYI010000240.1:0-4058 GCA_964448995.1 uncultured Propionivibrio sp.
TCGCCGTATTCGTCTGGGCGTTCTACACCATCGGGCTGCACTGGCGACCGGCCGGCGTCCATCCAATGCTCATGCTGGCGGCGTTCACGCTGGTCGGGCTGATGGCACTGGCCCCGGCCTATGCCTGGGAAATCGCCCAGGGTCGCGTGATCCACACCACGCCAGCCGCGCTGGCCGGCATTGCCTATACCGGTACGCTGCCAGGTTTTCTCGGCTATATTTTTTACAATCGTGCCGTCGGCGAAGTCGGCGCCAGCCGAGCCAGCCTCTTTATCCACTTGATGCCGGTCTTCGGCACCGCACTTTCAGCGATCTTTCTCGCCGAGGTTCCGCAGATTTACCATTTCGTCGGTATTTCGCTGATTTTCGCCGGGATTTATCTGACCACGTCACAGAAATCGGCCTGAATCATGGTGCTCGGGAAACTGTTCAGTTGGCTCAGTAAACGGAACGATCCTGCGAAATTGCCGGACGAACTTTGGCAACGTACGATCGAAGCCCTGCCCTTCATCGCCTGTCTCGACGACGAGACCCGGCAACGCCTGCGCACGCTGACTGAGAATTTTCTCGCCGAAAAGGAATTCACCGCGGCCGGTGGCCTCGAACTCACCGACGCGATGTGTGTCTCGATCGCAGCCCAAGGCTGTCTGCCGATCCTAAATCTCGGCCTGAATTGTTATCGTGGTTGGGTCGGCATCATTGTTTATCCTGATGAATTCGTCATTCCGAGAACAATGGAAGATGAATTCGGCGTCGTTCATGAATACGACGAAATTGCTTCTGGCGAGGCCTGGGAAGGCGGCCCGCTGCTGATCTCGTGGCACGACGCACAGATGGCGGGCGAGGGATACAACGTGGTCATCCACGAATTCGCTCACAAGCTTGACATGCTCAATGGGGAAGTGGACGGCATCCCGGCGTTGCCGGTCAAGTTATCGCGCAAAACCTGGGAACGCACGCTGATGGCGGCTTATGAAGATTTTTGCCGACGGGTGGATGAGGCCGAAGCGCGAGGGGAAGAAACCCTGTTCGACCCCTACGCCGCAGAGAACCCTGGTGAATTCTTCGCCGTCATGAGCGAGACGTTCTTCGAGACGCCGGCTGTCCTGCACGAAGAATATCCGTCACTTTACGAACAATTCCTGCACTTTTACCAGCAAGACCCCATCAAAGCACTTTGCCCGGATTCATCAGCCCCTTCGGATCAAATACCCGCTTGATCGCGCGCATCATCTCCAGCTCGACCGAACTCTTGTAATGCTGCAGTTCGCTGCGTTTGAGCTGGCCAATGCCATGCTCGGCGCTGATGCTACCGCCCAGTTCGTGCACAATATCGTGGACAATGCGATTGACCGCCGGTGTTGCTGCAATGAAAGCTGTATTTTCGCTGGCTTCCGGCTTGGACTGGTTGTAGTGCAGATTGCCGTCACCCACGTGCCCGAAAGTGACGATGCGGATACCTGGGTACGCGGCAAGCAGCGCCGCATCCGCGCGCTCAATGAATTCACCGAGACGCGATACCGGTACCGAAATGTCGTGTTTGATGCTGAAGCCCTCGATCTTCTGCGCTTCGCTGATCCGCTCGCGCAAATCCCAGAGCCTTGCCGCTTGCTCCCCGTTTTGCGCCAATACTGCATCCGCTATAGCACCTTTTTCAAAAGCGTCCGCCAGAAAGATTTCTAGCGTTTCTCGCAAGTCAGCGTCCTCGCCCGGCCCGGACAATTCGACAAGCAAATACCACGGGCTCGGCGACAAAGGAGGTTGAGCACCACGAATGTTTTTCAACACCATGCCCAAGGAAATATCGGACACAAGTTCACACGCCGTCAGCGCACTGCCAAACGCCGATTGCAGTGAATTCAGCACTTGCACCGCCACCTGCGGCGATTCGATCGCCAACCAGGCCGTCACCCTTGCACGCGGCAAAGGGAACAACTTGATGACCGCCGCCGTGATGATCCCCAGCGTTCCCTCGGCCCCCACAAACAGCTGTTTCAGGTCGTAACCAGTATTGTCCTTGCGCAAGCCACGCAGACCATTCCAGACTTCGCCGGACGGCAGCACGACTTCCAGCCCCAGCACTAACTCCCGTGCATTACCATAACGCAACACCTGCACACCACCGGCATTGGTCGACAAATTACCGCCGATCTGGCAACTGCCCTCGGCCGCCAGCGAAAGCGGAAACAGGCGACCAACCTCACACGCAGCATCCTGGATCGTCTGTAGCACACAGCCCGCCTCAACGGTCATCGTGTTATTGGCCACATCGACAGCACGAATCCGGTTCATGCGCGACAGACTGACAAGCACGGATTCGCCACTCATATCTGGAATGCTCGCCCCACAGTGGCTGGTATTCCCACCTTGCGGCACCATCGCCACGTTGGCTTCCGAACAGACTCGTACAACCGCTGCGATTTCGGCAGTGGACCCGGGCCGAACGATACAACGCGCTGCGCCCCGGTAACGCCCACGCCAGTCGACGAGACAGGGCGCCATCTCGTTGGTGTCGGTCACGACATGCTCGGCACCGACAATCGCCATCAGTTTTGCCAGCAAATCCATGAACTACCCCGAAATCTCGGCATACAAATCGTGCTCGTCCGCATCGACCACTTTGACTTGCAGGAGGTCACCCGGCTCAGCATCAAAGAAATCGTTGACGAACACCAACCCATCGATTTCAGGCGCATCAGCAGACGAGCGAGCAATCGTACCCTCCTCGTCCACGGCATCGACCAACACTGTGATTTCCCGCCCGATCTTCGCGGCCAGCAAGTCGGCAGAAATATCCTCCTGTACGTCCATCAAGCGCCGACGACGCTCCTCACGGACATCCTCGGGCACTGCTCCCGGCAACTCGTTCGCCACCGCTCCATCGACCGGGGAATAGGCAAAGCAACCGACACGGTCTAGCTTCGCTTCTTCGAGGAATTCAAGCAACTCCTCGAACTCGGCCTCGGTCTCACCAGGGAAACCGGTGATGAAGGTACTGCGAATGGTGAGGTCCGGGCAGATCGCCCGCCACGCTCTGATTCGCTCAAGATTGTTCTCGGCACTCGCCGGGCGTTTCATCGCTTTCAGAATACGCGGATTGGCATGCTGGAACGGAACGTCAAGATAAGGAAGAATCTTGCCCTCGGCCATCAACGGGATGAGATCATCGACGCTCGGGTAAGGATAGACGTAGTGCAGACGCACCCAGATGCCCAATTCGGCCAGCGCCTCACACAATTCCTTGAGCCGGGTCTTGACCGGCCGGCCGCCAACAAAACCGGTACGATATTTCAGATCAACACCATAGGCACTGGTGTCCTGCGAAATCACCAAGAGTTCGCGCACACCGCCTTCAGCCAGATTTTTTGCTTCCTGCAACACATCGCCGATCGGCCGACTGACCAGGGGACCGCGCAACGAGGGAATGATACAAAAAGTGCAACTGTGGTTGCAGCCTTCGGAAATTTTGAGATATGCAAAATGCTGCGGCGTCAGGCGAATGCCTTGCGGCGGCACCAAACTGGTGAAAGGATCGTGCGGTTGCGGCAGATTCGCATGCACATGCTGCATCACCTCTTCAGCAGCATGCGGTCCGGTGATCGCCAGCACTTTCGGATGCAATTCACGGATCAATGTTTCGCGAGCACCCAGACAACCGGTAACGATCACCTTGCCGTTTTCCGCCAGCGCCTCACCAATCGCGTCGAGCGATTCTTCAACGGCCGCATCAATGAAACCGCAAGTATTGACGACTACCAGATCGGCACCGTCATACGAAGATGAAATCTCGTAGCCCTCGGCACGCAGCTTAGTCAGGATTTGTTCGGAATCGCTCAGCGCCTTGGGGCAGCCCAAAGAAACGAAGCCAATTGTCGGAATGGTAGATGTGGTGTTCATCTGCGTGGGGAAAGGTCAGGACGAGAAGAAATGGAGACTGCCTGACAAAACGATTCTCAGCGCAGTCGCCTGAAAATGAAAGTGGCGAGCCTTACCCCCGGCACTCGCAGTAAATGGCTGTGGCTGCTTCCTTCCGGACCTGACCAGGTTCACCACCCTGC
>CAYUYI010000241.1:0-4057 GCA_964448995.1 uncultured Propionivibrio sp.
GCGCAGGAACTCGTTGCGCCACTGCGCCGAGGTTTCAAATTCCCCGGTGAACGCTTGCGTGACGACGCGCTCGTCGCCGCGCCGGTCTTCGCCGAGCAGCAGGCACAGTTGTTCGGCCTCGATCACGCAGGCCGCGCCGCGTGCCTTGCCGTGCAGCATCAGCGCTTCGGCGATATCGCGCGTCATCCATTCCTGGTAGGTGAAGCGGTGGCCGATGGCGTCGACGAGCCGGGCGATGCGACCAAAGCCGTGCAACCGCCCGCCGGGCAGGTAGGCAACATGGGCGACGCCGCGGAAGGGCACCAAGTGATGCGGGCAAACACCGTGAATGGCGATGCCGCGCACCACGACCATGTCGCGCCGGTGGTCTTCGAAGCCGTCGCCGAGGGCGCCGGCCGGATCGAGGTCGTAGCCGCCAAGCAGGCGCTTCTGCCAGAGCTCGCGCACCCGTTGCGTGGTACGGCCCATGTGTGCCGCATCGGGGGCAATGCCGCAGGCGGTGAGCAGATCGCCGATCGCTTTTTCAAAGGCGGCGGGGTCGAAGCTGCCTGTGCGCGGGATGCCGATCCCTCGAGGGGCGTTGGTTCCACAGTCATGCTCGGTACAGTCGGACATGGCGCCTCCGTTCGTGGTTCCGCAGTGCTGACTGGGCGATCATACTCGTTTCCCCGGCCGGATTAGAAAAAGTCATTGAGCGCTGTTCGACAGGTGATTGAAAGGATTATATTTCCTGCCAATTCGTGAATGAGCGATAATAGCCCCCCGGCTTCATCGCTGACGCGCGTGTGTCCTGCGGCGAAAGATCGGGTTTTCGAGGACGAGGATGATGCGTGTTGATGATTTCCGTTTGATGTTCGGCAAACGCGAGTTGGTGCCTATCATGATTGGCGGGATGGGTGTCGATATCTCGACGGCGGGGTTGGCGCTGGAAGCGGCGCGACTTGGCGGGATCGGACACCTTTCCGACGCGATGATCAATACGGTGACCGACCGGCGCTTCAACACCAAGTACGTCAAGGAAAAACTCAAGCAGTACAAGTTCAATGTCATGAACATGGACAAGTCGCTGGTGAAGTTCGATCTCGGTCAACTCGCCGAAGCGACCAAGCTGCACATCAGCAAGGCAATGGAAGCCAAGCGCGGTGCCGGCATGATCTTCGTCAACTGCATGGAAAAGCTGACGATGAATGCGCCGAAGGAGACGCTGCGTGTCCGTCTCAAAGCGGCGCTCGATGCCGGGGTCGATGGCATTACGCTCGCGGCAGGCCTGCATCTGGGCTCGTTCCAGTTGATCGAGGACCATCCGCGTTTCCGCCACGCTTTCCTGGGCGTGATCGTTTCGTCGGTACGCGCCCTGCAGCTCTTCCTGCGCAAGACCATGAGTTGCAATCGTCTGCCGGATTATGTGGTGGTCGAAGGGCCGCTGGCCGGCGGCCATCTCGGTTTCGGCATGGACTGGGCGAAGTACGACCTCGCCGTCATCGTCGCCGAAATCAAGGAATGGTTGCAGAGCCAGAAACTCAACATTCCGCTGATTCCGGCCGGCGGCATTTTCACCGGCAGCGACGCCGTGAATTTCCTGCGGAACGGCGCGGCCGGCGTTCAGGTGGCGACGCGTTTTACCGTTGCCAAGGAATGCGGCTTGCCTGAGGACGTGAAGCAGGAGTACTTCCGCGCGACCGAGAACGATATCGAAGTGAATCAGGTGTCGCCGACCGGTTATCCGATGCGCATGCTCAAGCACAGTCCGGCGATCGGTGCCGGCATTCGTCCGAACTGCGAGGCCTATGGCTATCTGCTCGATGCCAACGGTCGCTGTTCGTACATCGATTCCTTCAATCGCGAGACGGCAGCGCATCCGGATGCCCGGCGTATTTCGGTGATGGACAAAACCTGTCTGTGCACCCAGATGCGCAACTTCGATCTCTGGACCTGCGGGCATTACACCTACCGGCTCAAGGACACCACGCGCAAGCTGGAGGATGGCACCTACCTGATTCCGACGGCCGAACACATCTTCAAAGACTACCAGTACAGCACCGACAACCAGATTCTGTTGCCGGCAGCTGCCTGATCTTCAACTTCCCGCGCCAGGCGTTCGGTATCTGGCCGATCCTGGCGCGTTTGTTTTCAGCGGCCCATCATGCTCAGTTATCGCCACGCTTTCCATGCCGGCAACCATGCCGACGTCCTCAAGCACCTTGTCCTGATCGAGCTGACCCGCTATCTCGGCCAGAAGGACAAGCCGTTCTGGGTGGTCGATACGCATGCCGGTGCCGGTGCCTACGCGCTGGACTCAGCGCACGCCAGCAAGCTCGCCGAGTATCGCGAGGGGGTCGGCCGCCTGTGGGAGCGAAAGGATCATCCGCCTGCCGTGGCCGACTACATGGCGTTGGTTCGCCGATTGAATCCGAGCGGCGGCTTGAAGGTCTATCCCGGATCGCCATTTTTTGCTTTGTGGACGCTGCGCGAACAGGATCGCCTGCGGCTGTTCGAACTGCACAGCAAGGACGCGCGCTTGCTGGCCGAGAATTTTGCGCATGCTGGCAAGCAGGTCGTCGTCAGCCCGACCGACGGCTTTGCCGGCCTCAAGGCGCTGTTGCCCCCGCCGCCACGGCGCGGACTGGTATTGATCGATCCTTCCTATGAAGAAAAGCAGGACTACGACCGCGTCGTGAAAGCGCTCAAGGAGGGACTCAGCCGTTTTTCAGGCGGAACCTATGCGCTCTGGTATCCGCAACTGACCCGTCTCGAAGCGCATGAATTGCCCCAGCGCCTGAAGCGGTTGCCAGCCAAGTGGTTGCATGTGGCCCTGCGCGTGCGCGAACCGGCCAAGGATGGTTTTGGCATGCACGGTAGCGGCATGTTCGTCATCAACCCGCCGTGGACGCTGCACGATACCCTGACCGCCGTGATGCCCTATCTGGTGTCAACGCTCGGCTCGGATAGTGGTGCGGGCTACGTGCTCGAGCAGTCGGCGGCGTGAGCGGGCGTGCCGATCCTACGGATTCGATTCGAGCAGGCGCCGGATGGCGTGACTCACTTCGGGTGATTTGAAGGCGCTGTTGTGGGTTTCGTACGGTAGCGCCCTGAATTCAGCGGCGATGCCACGCGCTGACAAGGCGCTCACGTAGTCCTCAGCCAGCTTCGGGCGCGTGTTGTCGTCGCGTTCGCCGGTCAGTGCGATGACCTTCGTCTTCGTATCGATTTGCGGGATCCATTTCGCCGGATTCTCGCTGGCCGACCACGCACGGCGGCCCGAGCGCCAGGTAACGAGATCGCATGGGCAGGCGACCAGCACGGCGGCCGGAATCAGCGCCGGGCGCAGACCGAGCATGATGGCCGTGGTGGCGGCGCCGCCCGAGTGGCCGATGACAACGACCTTCTTGGGCGAATAATGCTGTATCAGCCGTTCGATCGCCGTGGCCACTTCGGTGACATTGGTTTGCGTGTAATGGTCTGACCGACCGGTATGACCTTCGGCGACCGAAGACGATTTGCCGCTGCCATCCGGATAGCCCGGCCGGACGAGCGCCACCGAGAGCGTCGCCTCGCTGGCGAACTCCTTGGCGGCAGCCTCGGCGAGCGGAAAGTGGTAGGTGGCAGGCCCGCCGGACGAAACATCGCCATGCAACCAGATGAGCAGTGCTTTGGGCGTTGTGTCGCCGTAACTGCGCAGGAGCAGGCACTGCTCCTTGCCCGTGACGGCGGTCTGGAAGTCTTCTGTTTCGCAGGGCTCGGCGTGGCTGGTCAGCGGAGCTAAGACGGCCCAAGCGCCGATTATCAATGTGGCGAATCGTTTGAAGATTTCAGTGTTCATTGTTCGGATGCTCCGATAAGAATGGCCTGAATTGGGGGCCTACAGGCGTGAAAAACCTAATATCTCGACTGCAAATGACTGATCGATCGTTGATTTCTTACCGATGGAAAAAATTGATTACATGGTGTTGTCCGATGTTCCTTGGTTTGCATTTGTTCTGATTACGACTGTTCCCGCAATGAAGTCGTGTAAGGCACGTCTCTTCTTGTTGGTCATCATCGTTAAAACCTCGGCAAG